>JANOYI010000270.1:0-24889 GCA_031428795.1 Ilumatobacteraceae bacterium
ACGCCCCGCTGAGCGGGTGTCGCAGCCTTCCATCGAACGTTCGTGAGGCGTTCACCTCATCGCAAGTTGGCGTCTGTGTCGGATCTTTACGGTGGCGCGCGACCACCCCGCAACGACCAACTTGTAAAGGACGGTGCCCCAACCAGACCACGATGTTCGTCAACGTGCAGCACCCCGGCGAATCGACCACGTTCTGGAACACGGCGAACGGTGCGCCCAGCACCGCCAATCCGCGGACCGTCAGCAACCGGCCCGACTTCCTCGAGAACGGTCGCCCCCGATCAGCGACCCCTGGTAATTCGAAAGCTGGACGGCGGGAAAATCGGCTCCTAAGCAGCCGACGTACCTGCGAACACACCAGGCCGTGGAGTGGCCGCCGCCGCACGGGCGGCGGCCGCTTTGGCCCGGATACCACCGGCGATGCCTTCCGGGTTGAGCACAGCGGTGAGGATCAACAACGTGCCGCCGATGAAGGCCTCCCATTTGCCCAGGCTGCCGGTGATCTGCGCCATTGCGTAGAACGCGACACCCGATGTGGCTGTAATGCCGGAGGTCACCGCCCCGCTGACACAGGTGATGCCGCCGAGGTACGCCACGGCCAGGGCGGTGAGCGAGGCGATCGCTCCGAACGACGCATCTGACACGCTGCCGAAGCGATACGCGATCAGGCAGCCACCGACGCCGGCGATGAACGAGGACGTTGCGAACACCAGCAACTTCACCCGTGCGACGCTGATGCCCACGGCGCTGGCAGCTCGCTCATTCGACCTGACGGCCAGCATTCGCCGACCCGACGCACTACGACGAATGTTGACGACCGCAAGCGAAATGACCAGGGCCACCACCACCAAGAGCACGCCGAAGATGGGGCGTGACGCTTCGTCGCCCAGAATCAAGCCGAGATCCCAGTTGCCCAGCTTCGGGTTGGGCACCTTGGCACCGCCGGTCGACGCATCACCGACGTACTTGGGGTTCTTGAACACGAATTCCGTGATGGCGACGCCACCGGCCAGCGTGATGATTGCCAGGTTGGTGCCGCGCACACGCAGGGCGGGGAAGCCCACCAAGACGCCGAACACCATCGCGACCAACGCCGCCAGAATCGGCGCCAACGGGAACGGTACGCCCCACTGGGTGGCAATTTTGGACAGCGCGAAGCCCGCAATTCCTGCGAAGGCCATTTGCGCCAGCGAAGTCTGCCCGCCGAAGCCGGTCAAGATCACCAGCGAGAGCGCCAGAACGACCGCGATGGTCGAGGTCATGATGGCGCCGCGCCAGAGCGGACCCAGCACGAACAACCCGATCACGGCAAGGGCAACGGGCGCCACGACGCCTATCAGGGTCACCTTCGCTGGTGGCACAGCGGGCAGCCGCCACGTGTCAACGGACCCGCGGTCCGGAAGCCGTTCGCCCAACACCACCATCGCCACGATAATGATGATGAACGGCAACCCCTGACGAGCGCCGTACTCGGGGAACCAACTGATGTCGCCCTGCATCTTGGTGAACGTCGACTGCACCATGCCGATTGCCATCCCGGCGATCACGGTCGGCCAGACGTTGCGGAATTGGCCGATCAGCGCGGCACCAAGCGCAGGGATGAGAAAACCGAACGTGAACACACCAGACGACAGCTGGATCATCGGCGACGCCAGAATGACCACGAAGGCACCGATCAGCGAGCTGAGCACGAAGCTCGCGCCGGCCAGGAACGTCGGTGAGTAGCCCAGCAGTACGGCGCCCTTCTCATTCTCCGCCGCCGCGCGGGTGACGAGACCAATGCGCGTGTAGCGCGAGGTCAACCACACGCCGGCCCCGATGACAATCACGATCGCGGCCAGCCAAAGACCATCGCGAGGCACCGTCAGGCCGTCCGCAATCGTCACCGGTTCGCGCGGCAGAATCGGGCTGACGCGCACGGTGTCCCTGTCGGCGAATCGGCGCTCGATCAACGAGATGAAGACGATGACGAGGCCGATGCTTGCCACCACTTTTGCGAGCGCAGGCGCCCGGAAGAGTGGTCGAAAGACCAGCAGGTACACGGCCACGCCCAGCACCATCGCCGTCAGCAGTGCCAACAGCAGCGCCCAGCGAAAACCGACGTCGCCGCCGGCGAAGTGATAGCGGTCCGGCAGCCCGGGAAAGGGGAACGGGTATGCGCCCTCGCGCAGGTCGGCGTACACGTAGGCAGACCACGTCGCCATCGCACCGAACGCGAAGTTGACGACCCCGGAGCCTTGATGAGTGATCAGCAACCCGAGGCCGAAGGCGGCGATGATCGCACCGGCGCCAGACCCGAGCAGAAGGAAGAACATGTAGTCGGTCACGTCATGCGCCCGTCGTCAGTGTGTGAAGGTTGTCAGCGCGGCACATCGGTCCACGGCCCGGTGTCGGCGCGTGGTTCGCGAGGGAGGCCGAGAACCCGTTCACCGATGATGTTGCGCTGCACTTCATCGGAGCCTCCTGCAATGCGATAGCCAGGCGCGCCGAGCAGGTGATCGTTCCACTCGTACGTGCCCCAGTCGCCGGTGTCGGCAAGCAGGCTCGGTCCGAGAATGTCGCCGATGACATCGCTGACGAGGTTCATGCCTTCGGTCCATAGCAGCTTGCCAAGCGAGCCCTCTGGCCCAGGCATGCCCGACCGTGCCAGATCCGCGGCCCGGCGATTGGTGAGCGATTCGATACGGCTGTGGATGTAGACCTGCATCAGCTTGTCGCGCATCACCGGGTCGGCAGTGACGCCCTTCCGCTGGGCGGTGGCGAGCACCTGCTTCCAGGAGCCACCCGTCGCCGAGCCCTCAGCACCCGAATCGGAGTGATCGCGTTCGAAGCTGAGGGTGGTCGTTGCCACTGTCCAACCGTCGCCGACCGCCCCGATGCGCAGGTTGTCGGGGAGGCGCACATCGGTGAAGAACACTTCGCAGAACGACGACCCGCCGCTCATCTGCTTGATCGGGCGCACCTCGACGCCGGGCGCGTCGAGCGGCAGCATGAACGCAGTCAGTCCCTTGTGCTTGACCACGCTCGGGTCGGTGCGGGCGATCAGCTCACCCCACTGGCTGAACTGGGCCCCGGAGCTCCACACCTTTTGTCCGTTGATCACCCATTCGTCGCCGTCGCGCACCGCCCTGCACGAGAGCCCGGCCAGGTCTGAGCCTGCCCCGGGTTCGCTGAACAGCTGGCAGCACAAGATCTCCGCGCTGCGCAGCGGCGCGATGAACCGCTGCTGCAACTCGGGCGAGCCGAGCGCCTGAATCGTTGGCGCGATCAGGCCGACAGTCACGCTGATCAGCTCATGCCTACCGGGCGATTCGAACTCGCGCTCAAGGCGGCCAAGTGCCCGCGCATGGGCTCGGCTCAGGCCCAGCCCCCCGTACTCCGGCGGCCAATCGGGAGCGTGGTAGCCGCGGGTCGCCTTGCGCTGAATCCACTCCGCGATCCTCAGAATGTGATCGCGTTCGTCGGCGAATGACATGTCGGAGAACACCGACACATCGAACTCGCCCTCACCATCCTTGCCCTCACCATCAAGAGCGTCGGCGGTGACGGGCAGGCGGGGAGTCGCGTTGGCATGGAACCACCTCCGGGCCCCTGCGACGAAATCGTCCACTGAAATGTCGGGGTCAACAAGAGCGAACTGTTCAGCCGTAGCGGACATGCCATGCCTTTCGTGAATGGTCATCGTGCTTCTGCGCTGACATTGAGCGCCGTGATGTCGCCGGCAAGCCACGCGTCGCGCAGCTTGCGCTTGTTGATCTTGCCCATCGTGTTCCGCAGCAAGTCAGTCACCACGTGGTACTCGCGGGGGCACTTGTAGAGGCTGAGGCGCTCGCGCAACCAGGCCGACAACTCAGCTGGGGCGGGCGGGGCGGCCTCGTCGGTTGCCATCACGAGCGCAATCAGCGACTCGCCCATGTCCGCGTGGGGCACGCCGATACAACCAACGTCGGCAACGCCTGGGTGGTCGATCAGCAATTGCTCAGCCTCGGCTGGATAGATGTTGACCCCACCGGTGACGACCATGTCGCTGAAACGGTCGGTGATGAACACGTAGCCGTCTGCGTCCATGTACCCGATCTCGCCCAGCGTGAACAGCCCAGGTTCGGGGTTCGAGGCGGCGGTCTTCTCGGCGTCGTTGGGGTAGACGATGCCGCGCCTGGTGGCGTCACGAAAGAACAACCTGCCCTCGGTACCAGCGGGTACCTCGTGCATTTCCTCGTCCAGGATGACCGCCGTGAACTGGCCGATTGAACGACCGACCGAACCCCGGTGCTCCAGCCATTCCTGACTGCTGATCGAGCACACCGTGCCCACCTCGGTGGCCCCGTATGCGTCATTGAAGACCGGGCCGAACCAGTCGATCATTGCTGCCTTCACATCGATCGGGCACTTCGCGCCGGTGTGCGCAACCAGCCGCATCGAGCTGACGTCGTACTTGGCTTTCACGTCGTCGGGAAGGGCCAGCATCCGCACGAAGTGGGTGGGCACCATCACTGTCGACTCGGTCTTGTACCTGTCGATTGCCTCCAGCGCCGCCCGCGCATCGAACCTGGGAAGGATGACCGACGGAATACCAGCGCACAGCAATCGCATCCCCGACAGCGGACCGGTGTGATACATCGGGCCGACGACCAGGTGCGTGCCGAAACCAGAGAAGGTGCCCTGCGCGAGCTTCTCCAGATGTTCGGTCATGTCGACTCCGCCAGCGAACATGGTGGGCGGCAGCTCGGTGCCCTTCGGCTGGCCGGTAGTGCCCGAGGTGTACAGCAGATTCGGGCGTGGGACCACGGTGCTCGGCGGGTCGGTGCTCGCGCCAGCTTCCAACCATCTGTCCCAATCGACGATGCCCTCAATGCCCGTACAACGCCAACCGATCACCATGTCGATGTTGGCTTCACGTGCAGCAGCAAGGCCGCGCTCGGCAGTCTCCGGGCCGACGAACAGCACACGCGCAGCAGCGTCATTGAGGATGTACGCCGCCTCGGATGCGGTGAGATGAAAGTTGACAGGCACCGACGACGCTCCGGCGAGTAGGCCACCCAGGTGGGCAAGTGCCGTCTCGGCAGCGTTCTCCGCGAACACCGCAATTCTGTGCGCGTCACCAAGATCGCCAGCTTCGCCAGCCGCCAGCAGCAAGCTCGCACACCGGTTGAGTGCATCGCCCACCTGCGCCCAGGTCAGCTCGCGCCCGCCGTCGACAAGTGCGAAGGCGGTCGGGTCCAGTTCGGCTTGTTCAGTCGCAAAGCGAGGCATCAGGGTCCAATGGGTCGTTGGTTGGCTGGGCGATCGAACGACCCTGGGCGGAACCTGCCGGAGTCGATGCCCATCGTGTCGGGCACGTGTTGGCTGGTGTCGCCGTGGTGGACACACACCCGATGCTGAATGCGCCATTCGTCGCCGCGCCGCTCGTACACATCGAGGTAGCGGCCGTACCAGGTGGCCAGGTTGCGCTCGGTCTCCTTGAACAGGTGGACCACGTTGTAGATCTCGCCGCGGGCGTGCATGCCGTCGGGTTCGACCTCGACGCGGTGGTTGAAGATGTTGTGCATCGTCCACGAGAACCGATCGTGCGAGCCGACAACTCGATCGCAGAACTCCCACGCGTTGCCAATGAAGACGCCGTGATCGTCGATTGCGTCAGGCCAATAGGCCGACTTCATCACCTCGCTGTCCAGCCGATCGATGCCATACGAGTAACGCCGCGCCACCTCGCGACATGCCTCGATTGCCAACAGCTGTTCAATCGTGATGCTCATGCGTGTGCTCCACCGTCGACGACGAGAATGTGGCCTGTAATGAACGCGGCCAGGTCGGACACTAGAAAGAGTGCGGCTCGCGCAACGTGGTCCGCCACACCGGCGATGCCGAGCGGGTTCGCCGTAATCCGTCGTTCGATATCGACACCGCTGGCCTTCAGCGGCGCCAACTGGTCCTGCACACCCGGCGTGTCGATGATGCCTGGCGCAATGGCGTTGACGCGAATGCCCTTCGGCCCCAACTCGAGAGCGAAGGCCCGCGTCAGCGCGATGACAGCGGCCTTGGACGCGCTGTATGCCGAGATGTTGGCGCCACCGCCGAGCCCTGCGATCGACGCGATATTCACGATCGTCCCGCCGCTCGTCATACGACGCGCAGCTTCGCGGGCAACGCTGTAGTGCGCCCGCACATTGACGTCGAGCATTCGGTGGACGAACTCGTCGGTGGCATCGAGCATCGGGCCGGTCGTGGGAAAGATGCCGGCGTTGTTGATGAGGATGTCGAGCGAACCCGCATCGCGGCAGGCAACGTCCAGCGCCGCCGTGAGTGCTGCCGCGTCGGTGATATCGCACCGCTGAAATCGCGCGCGCTCCATCGCAGCGGCATGAGGCGGATGGCCGTGAGGAGGCGAGTCGAGATCGCCAATCGTCACGTCGGCACCTGCTTCGACAAGACGCTCGGCGATGGCGGCACCAATGCCGCGAGAGCCGCCGGTCACGAAGGCGCGCCGACCACGCAGGTCGATCAGTTCCCCGATGGATGGGTGCGATCCCGTCACGACGACGACATTACCTAACACCCGTTAAGGTTCTCACACGCGGCGTCATTTTCAGTCGGCGTGGGCGACGACAATATTGCCATCGGTCCACATCACGGTCAGTGTCCGATGCGCAATTCGCCAGCCGTCTGGGGTGCGCACCATTCGGTCTTCATAGCGGCCACCAACGAGATAGTTCGGGCCGCCGACCGCGGCCACACGTACGTGTTGTGCCTGGAGGTAGCAGCGATGCGTTGCGCTATCACCGTCGATGACCACCTCGTGGTTGCCCACCAGGTGTTGGCAATCGTCCAAGCTCTCGAGAGCCGTGCGAATTCGGTTGGTGATCGCGTCGACCCCTACGAGCAACGACGTGGTGGCAAGGTCGGCGGTGGCATCCGCCAGAAACACCGTCGTGAGCAGCGGCCAATCCTGGGTATCTAGGGCGCGGCAGTAGCGCGTTGCAACAGCCACTACCTCGCGCTCGTCCAACAGCATCTGAATCTCGCTCATCGCGGAGTTCGTCCTTCCTGATTGTCAACGGTACGGATACTGTCGAGACCATGCTTGATGGGCCAGTGCAGATCGCCTACGCGGTCAGCGACGTCGATACCGCAGCAGCCCAGTGGGTTGCACAAGGCGTTGGGCCGTTCTTCGTGCTCGACCGCGTCGATGTGCACAACGTGCGAGTTCACCAGCAACCCGGCACCTTTGAGCACTCGTCTGCGTTCGCGCAATGGGGCGAGGTGATGGTGGAACTCATCTGCCAGCACAGCGGCGGGCCTGACTCCACACCGCCGACCACCGGCGTGCATCACACGGCGCACTTCGTCGACGACTTCGCGAGCGCTAGTCAGTTCCTGACGGCAAGCGGCGCCGCCGAAGTGCTCTACGGCGAAACCGCCGGCGGCACACCGTTCGCGTTCCACGACGCCCGACCGCGGTGCGGTCACTACCTCGAAATCTACGAACGCGGCGTTCGGCTCAACGCGTTCTACGACATGGTGCGCGCGGCGTCGATCGACTGGCGCGGAACCCACCCGATCCGACGCTTGTAACCGGCAACTCACGTGATGCGGCCGGCTTCGTGGAACTCCCGACTGCTGCCGATGTTGAATCGGTTGGGTGTCAGCCCTGCGGTGGTCTGGCCGGCATCAACCACCAGCGTGTGGCCCGAGACATAGCGGGCATCGTCGCTGGCGAGATAGAGCGCCGCGGCAGCAATGTCGTCGGGAACACCCGCATACCCGAGTGGCGACATCGAGGCAATGCGATCAGTGGTCGCAGCGATGTCGTCGGCGTTGCCAGTGGTGACCGCGGCGGTCATTGCCGTCACGGTGTTGCCAGGCGAGATTGCATTCACCCGGATGCCGTTGGGTGCGAGTTCGTTGGCGGCCGACTTCGTCAGACCAATCACCCCGTGCTTGGCGGCGGTGTACGCGTGCGGGCCCAGCCCACCGCGTAGCCCTGCGGTGCTGGAGGTGTTGATGATGACCCCCGAATTCTGCGGCAGCATGACGCGCGCCGCGTGCTTGACACCAAGGAACACCCCTCGCAACAGAATGTCGATGGTGTTGTCCCACGCTTCCACCGACATCTCCGAGATACGGCCGACCGCACCCACGATGCCTGCGTTGTTGAACATCACATCGAGTCGGCCGAACTCAGATACCGCCAGGTCGACTGCCGCCGCGACATCGGCCTCCTTCGTGACGTTGCACAGAGCAAACCGCGCACTGTCACCCAGCTCGGCGACCAAGGCCAACCCCGCGTCGGCCTGCATATCGGCGACGATGACCTTGGCTCCTTGGGCAATGAACATTCGCGCCGTGCCGGCGCCAATGCCGCTCGCCGCGCCGGTGATGACGCACACCTTGCCTTCCAACCGCCCGCTCATTGCGCTGCTCCGAAGCCATGGTCGATCAGTGCGTCTTGTGTGCGTTCAATCACAGCGGTCCACAGCGCGATCGCCCGCTCACTGGTGAAGTCGAGGCTGCCGACGGCGAGCACAGGGATCATCCAGCCGCAGCTGATGCCCACCCGGTAATCCTTCAGCAGCGTTTCGTAGTCGTAGTCATCGACACCGTTGGCCACAAGGCTGTCGTGGTAGGCGCGTAACAGATCGTTCTCGTGCGCTCGCCGATCCCTGATGCTGAGGTTCTGGGAGATGAAGTAGCCGACGTCGGCAACACCGCCGCCCTGGCTGATGGCCTGCCAGTCGATCACAACCACCGAGCCATCGGCCGAGAAGAAGAGATTGTCGGCGCGGAAATCGAAGTGGACCAACGTGTGCGGCATTGCAGCCAAGTCATCCAGAATCTGCGGCCGCGCCGCCGAGTAGCCGGCGACGAAAGCGGCCAACTCTGGCTTGATGCTGTCGCCGAAGGCGGCCATGAAACCAGGCAGCGACGCGTCGTAGATTGCGGAGCCGGCCTGGTTGAGCGGCCCATTGATCACCGGGATGAAATCAGCCCGTTCAAGGCCTGCACCGTTCCAGAAGCGTGCGTGATGTGCCGCCAGGCCAACGAGCGCAGCGCGCGCCTGCTCGGGTGATACGCCAGCCACCTGGTCGCCCAACGTGAGATCTGACAGGTCTTCCATCAGCAACATGTAGCTCTCGTCGGCCGACTCCGCAGCCGGCTCACACGTCACGTGGTACACGGCGGGCGTACGGAGCGGTGAGTACTCCGCAACCTCGTCGTAGAACCGGTGCTCCCGCTCATAAATGCGCGTCGGGTGCATCATTGCCCGAATGTCTGGCGACTGCGTGGGGAACTTGGCCACCACGGTCGATGGCGCCTGGCCAGCGTCGCGGTCGTAGACCAGCCCGACGGTGGCGACTTCTCCCATGAAGCCCACTCCGGCGTTCGCTGCATCGAGCACGACTGACGCAACGATGACCTCGGGGCCGATCGTTCCCGAACCGCGCAGCGCGGTGGTCATCCATTCGGCCGTGACTTCGCTGGTTGTTTTTGGAACGTTGGTGCTCATCGGGTGCGGAACCTTTCGGTGTCGGGTGCGAGGTCGTTCTCGGCGGCTCGCAACGTGTTCAGGGTGACGAAAGCGCTGCCTTCGACTTCACGGACTTGGTGGCAGGGAACGCCTTCCCACGCGGGCGGGCCGGAGTGTGTGCCATCACGTACGTCGAACGACGCACCGTGCAGCGGGCAGGTGATCCCGAAACCACGCAGTCGGCCTTCGCTGAGCGGCGTGTCGGCGTGTGAGCAGTTGTCGGCCAGCGCGTACAGCTGCCCAGCTGCGCGACACACGACGATGCCGTCGCGGCCGATGTCGTCAAAGCAGCGCATTTCGCCGTCAGCCAACCCGCTGAGGTCGCCCAGCTCGATTTCGCCGTTCGTGTCGACGTCGCTCATGGCAGGGGGCCGAGCGCCAGGTGGCGGTCGAGGTTGTCGTGAAAGAACCTGATGCGTCGCTCCTGCCACGGCATGTACTCGCCGCGGAAACCGCGCGACCGTAGACCTTGCTGTTGCGTACTCCAGATCGCAACGTCCTGGTCGATGCCGGGGCCGCACGAGACTTCGCCGGCGATGCCGGTCTGGTGCTCGACCTGGTGTTCCGTCGACACCCAATCACGCATCGAGTTCGACCAATATTCGGTGGCACCCGCGGGAAAGAGCGTGAGATACCACATGTCGAAGAAACACCGCTGAGGGTCGGTGGGGTGCGGCGTCGCCCGCAGCCAGATGCACCCGTCGGGCTTCATGCTGAACGAGATGTTGGGGAACACGGTGTAGTGGTAGTTGTCGGTGAGTTGCTCGTCGGAGTAGCGCGAGAAGTCGTAGCCCTTCGATTCCCCGAGCGCTCGCTTCTGCTGCTGCAACACGCTGCGCAGGCCCGAGAGATCGTCGAGATGCGGCGTGGGGTCCACCTCCCAGAACTCGAGGTCTGGCCCCATGCTCTTGAGCGTGCGATCTGGCTTGCCGGAAAAATGCGGCCCCGGCCCGCCGCCGGGCATCAACATCCGGGCGTGCCCTGATTCGTAGAGGTCGAACTGGCAGCCGCTGTGGTGCTCATTCAGCGTGGAGAGGGTCTGCGGGTGCACGTAGGGCAGGTGATAGCTCTCGTTGAAGTTGTCCTGCACGCACTTCCAGTTCCAGTCGCCCTCCACCGTCACCCAGTGCGTGCGCTTCATGTTCTCCATGCGGTACGCATCGAGGTGATCCGCGACGGGGTCGAGCCACTCGCGTAGCGGTGTCGCGTTGGGATCCATGTTGAACCAGATGAAGCCGGCCCAGTTGTCGGACGGCATCTCGACGAGGTTGCGCACGCCACATGGGCTTCCCTGCACGAAGTCGTCTTCGTCGGGCACCCAGTTCAAGCGCCCGTCTGTGCCGAAACGCCAACCGTGATACGCGCACTGGAACTCGCCCGCCAGCAACGTCCCCATCTCTGCGGTGACGAGCCGGTTTCCACGATGCTGGCAGACGTTGAAAAAAACGCGCACCACACCGTCGTCGCCGCGAACCGCAATGACCGAGTCGCGTCCGATCTCGTACGTGATGTAGTCGCCCGGCGCGGGCACCTGGTCCACTCGCCCGGCAACCTGCCAGACCCGGGGCCACAGTGCGGCTTGCTCCAAACGTAGGAACTCCGGCGACCAATATCGCTCGCCCTGAATCGCAGTGTCGGTCAGCGCTGGCTCCGGTGCTTTCGCTCGTGTGATGCCTCGAACCTCAACTCGTTGTTCGACCGTCGTCATGACACCTCGTCTCCCCATTGACACGCAGCTCACCCCAAGCTCCACTGCGAACGCGACTCGCGCTGCGACTAACCTAATCAACATTCAGCAACTCCGTCGCATCGACCGAGACGCGTAGCAGGGGACCACAGAAATGAACGAACAGATCACACCGGTAGGTCTGCGTCCCGGCGATGCGCGCTGCCCCGGCCCCAGCACCCGCGACATCATCGCGGGCGACACGACGCCTGCTCCGGCCGCGCTGCTGGCCGAGTCGTACGTCTTCCAGGGCGACGACGACGTTCCGTACGAGGAGTTCACGTCGGCCAGCTACGCCGCCGCCGAGCACGAACATTTGTGGTCGCGTACCTGGCAATGGGCGTGTCGTGAGGAGCACATTCCCGAACCGGGCGACTACTACGTATACGACATCGGCGACCGTTCTACGCTCATCGTGCGCGGGCCCGACGGTTCGGTGCGGGCCTTCTACAACTCGTGCTTGCACCGCGGCACGCAACTCAAACCGCCCGCGTCGGCCGGCTACAGCGCAAAGCTGCGTTGCCCGTTCCATGGCTGGACGTGGTCGCTGGCTGGCGAACTGATCGACCTCCCATGCGAGTGGGATTTCCCTCACGTCAGCGCCCAGGAGTACCAGCTCCCGCAGATTCGTACTGGCCAGTGGGGCGGGTTCATCTTCGTCAACTTCGACGACGAGGCACCGCCGCTGGAGGAGTACCTCGGCGTCATCCCCGAGCACTTCGCGAACTGGAACCTCGGCGATCGCTACGTCGAGGTACACATTCGCAAGAAACTGCCCGCCAACTGGAAGGCCTCCGCCGAGGCGTTCCTGGAGGCGTACCACATTCTCGAAACGCACCCTCAGTCGGTCTACACGGCGGGCGACGCCAACGCGCAGTACGACGTGTTCGGCGACCACGTCAGCCGCTTCATTCACACCATCGGCACCACCAGCCCGCACGTCCCGGTGGCCAAGCGGCCTGACGAGGCGGGACTGCTCAACATGCTGATGGCGCGCAAGAACCCGGGCGCGGAAGTGCCAGAGATCCCCGAGGGTGAACGCGCCCGCGACGTGTACGCCCGCTTCATGCAAACAACGCTGGGCGAGCTGTACGACAACGACTTCTCCCATCTCTCGGTCAGCGAGACGATCGACTCGGTCGAGTACTTCCTCTTTCCGAATGCGTTCTTCTTTCCTGGGCTGCAGATTCCGCTGTGTTACCGCTTCCGACCCGACGGCCCAGACCCGGACAAGTGCATCTTCGACGTGCTCTATCTGCGACCAAAGCCGCTCTCCGGCAAGGTGCCACTGCCCGCCGAGCCGTTCGACCTCGACGTCAACGACAGCTACACCACTGTGCCGGGCCTGCCGAAGTCGCTGGGTGCCGTGCTCGACCAAGACACCACCAACCTCGCCGCCCAAACTCGCGGCTTCAAGGCCAGCAAGAAGCGCGGACAAACGCTGGGCAACTACCAGGAGGTGCGCGCACGCCACTTCCAAGCTCAGGTTCGCAACTACATCGCCGACGGTCGCAGCCGCCAGGAAAGGGCAACATGAACACACATCCGATCAACGATCTCGTGCACACCTATGCCGATGCCGTCGTGCACTGCAATGCGGAACAGTGGTCCTCGACGTGGGCGGCCGATGCCGTGTGGGACCTGGGCGGTGGTCGCCGCGTCGAAGGTCGCGACGCCATTCTGGCGCTCTGGACAGCCGCAATGGGCGGGTTCAAAGCGGTCATCCAGCACGTGGTCAACGGCACGGCGCAACTCGACCTTGCCACCGGCACCGGCAGCGGGCGCTGGTACATCAGCGAGCATTGGCAGCGAGCCGACGACTCACGAGGAATCCTGCTGGCGTACTACGACGATACGTACGCCTTCGTCGACGACGCGTGGCGGTTTGCGAGTCGCGAATTGGTGATCCAGTACCGCGGGTCATCCGACCTGTCGGGCACGTTCCAGAACGCGAAGGTCTAGTCCGATGTCTGCGCTCACCACAGCATTCGCCACGACACGCGGCGACGAACTGGCACTCGCCGACGACAACGGCACACTCACGTGGGCGCAACTGGACGGCCGCGTCAACCAACTGATTCACAGCCTCCGCGCTGCTGGTATCAAGGCCGGCGACACCATCGCAATCATCGCCGGCAACTGCAACGAGTGGTTCGAAGTGGCGTTCGCGTGTTGCAACGCCGGCATCACCTACGTCCCCGTCAACTGGCACCTGGTCGCCGCCGAGATTGCATACACCCTGGAAGATTCGGGTTCGAAGGCGGTCATCTGTGGTCACCACTTCCTCACTGAAGCCGCCAAGGCGCTGCGCGACCCGCGCTCGCAGGGCATCGAACTTGCGCTGGTCATCGGCGCCGATTCGAACGAACAGTTCCAGAGTTACGAGGCGTTCCTCAGCGAGGGTTCGCCGGAGGAGCCCGTCGACCAGAGCTTCGGTGGGCCGATGTTCTACACCAGCGGTACCACCGGCAATCCCAAGGGCGTGCGTGGTTCGCTCGCGAGCATGCCAGCTGGCGCCGACCCTGCAATCTGGCAGCTGATCGGTGCTGGCTTCGCCAACCTGGTCGAAGGTACGGGCCGAACGGTTCTCTGCGGCCCGGTGTACCACTCTGCGCAGTGGGCGTACTCATTCCTCCCGATGATTGTCGGGTCTGCCACGGTCATGCAGCACAAGTACGACAGTGCCGGCGTGCTGCAGCTGATCGACCAGTACGTCGCAACCAACGTGCACCTCGTCCCTACGCAGATGAAGCGGCTCGTCGACCTGCCCGACGACGTGAAGCAGAGCTTCGATGGGTCGTCACTGCAGTTGGTGCTGCACGGCGCCGCCCCCTGTTCACCCCGCGTCAAGCAAGCGATGATCGACTGGTGGGGGCCGAAGATCAGCGAGTACTACGGGTCCACCGAGGGCTCGGTCATCACGATGATCGACTCAGAGGAGTGGATGGCCAAGGGTGGCAGCGTGGGCAAGCCACTGCCCAACATGGAGATCATCGTCATCGCCGATGACGGCCACCGCTGCGGGCCGAACGAGTCGGGCACGCTCTACTTCCGCAACGCGATGGGCAGCGACTTCGAGTACCACAACGCACCGGAGAAGACCGCCAGCGTGCACCTCGAGCCGGGCGTGTTCACCACCGGCGACGTCGGCTATCTCGACGACGACGGCTACCTGTGGCTCAGCGACCGCAAGATCGACATGATCATCTCTGGTGGCGTCAACATCTACCCGGCCGAGATCGAGGGCGTGCTCGGCGGGCACACGCTGGTCGCCGATGTTGCCGTGATCGGCGTACCCAACGAGGACTTCGGTGAGGAAGTGAAAGCCATCGTCGTAGCCGCCGAGGGTGTCGAAGCCGACGACGAACTGCGCGCAACGCTCTCCGCGTACTGCCGCGAAAACTTGGCCGGATTCAAAGTGCCCAGGTCGTACGACTTCGTCGTCGAGCTTCCTCGTACCGGTACCGGCAAGATCCAAAAGGCAAAGATCCGTCAGCCCTTCTGGGAAGGCCACGACCGCCACATCTAACCCGTCACCCATCGGATGGCGTTGGCGATGATCCTTCGGTAGTTCGGGTCGGCGTAGGTCCGCGCCCCGTCGCCGAACTGCACGTACGCGATGCGTGATGCACCCACGGTCTTGGTCCACGCCACCAGGTTGCTCCCCCTCGGATGGTGCCAGTCGCCGCGCTCGTTGCGGTTGCCGCGAATGGCGAGGTCGGCGGAGTAGAAGTTGCCGTCGACGAAGTCGTACGTGCTGCGCATCAAAGGGTGTACGTCGGCTTCGAGGACGGGGAACAGGTACAGCTCGTCGTTCAGCGTGAATGTAGGCCCGAGCCCTGCGCAGATCGGATGGCTGGAGTCGAGCACCTCGATCGTGTGCGTTACGTCGTGTCGATAACCGGAGTCTGGGTAGTCGACTCCCGCCAGCGTGGCCGGCTGATAGTGAAAGCGACCGCCGATGATCTGTGCGTACTCCTCCCACGCGGGCCAGCCGGCAATGGCATGGTGCAGAAACACCATCCCCTTACCAGCCTCCAGCAGCGCCCGAAACGCATCGACGTAGTCCGGCGGCGGCGGTGAGAACTCGGCCGGCGGGTCGCCTCTGGTGAAAGTGATCCCCGGCATGTCGTACATCACGAAGACGTCGAACTCGGCGGCTCGCTCAGGCTCCACCAACGTCAGCGCCTCGGGGTGCTCGACGTGCGTCAACTGCACGTCAGCCATCGAGTCGAACACATCGAAGAAGGCAGGCGCGTCGAACGGATGGCCCTTCGTCACTACTGCAACACGCATGAGCGGACATTAGTGAACGATGCGTAACAAACCGCCCTCCGAGACATGCGATGATCTCCCCATGCCCGATGATGTGCTGCTCGTCGACGAACCGTTACCGCGTGTTCGGCGCCTCACGCTGAACCGGCCTGAGAAGCGCAACGCCCTGAACGACGCCCTGCGCGGCGCCCTGTTCGACGAGCTGCGTAGGGCCGATCGCGATCGGAACATCTCGGTCATCGTGATCCGTGGCGCGGGGCCATGCTTCTCAGCGGGGTACGACCTCGGCTCGCCGAACAGCGATGTCGAGCGAGCCATTGCGAAGGCCGACGGATGGTGGAGCAGACACGTCGTCAACAACTGGTTCGAGATGTGGGACATGCCGACCCCGATCATCGGGCAGGTGCACGGCTGGTGCTTGGCCGGAGGCACCGAACTCGCGGCCGCCTGCGATCTTGTCTACGTCGCCGACGACGCACAGATCGGCTACCCACCGGTGCGCCTGATGTCGCCGCCCGACATGCAATGGCAGACCTGGCTGATGGGTTTGCGCCGCGGTATGGAAGCATTACTCACGGGCGACGCGATGAGCGGCACCGAGGCAGTGGCTGCGGGCATGGCCAACCGAGCACACCGAGCCGACGAGCTCGACGCTGCTGTCCTTGCCGTCGCCGAACGAGTCGCCAAGATCCCAGTGGAGTTGCTGGCGTTGAACAAGCGCTCAGCTCACCGGGCGATGGAGGCAATGGGTATCCGCTCCGGCATCCGCGCAACGGCTGACATTCAGGCGCTCGGTTTCCACCAGCCGCCCTCCATCGAATACCTCAAGTCGTTCAGCGAGGTGGGCGTCTCGAAGGCCCTCAGCGCACGCGACGCAACATTCAACGACTACCGCGAAAAGGATTCACGCTGACCATGAACACGAAAAACACAACCGAGTGGATCGGCGACTCGTCGCTCGGCGAACGCTTTCCGGCCTGGACCCGCGGTAACGCAGCCGACGTTCTCCCCGCCCCGTTCAGCCCGCTCGGTCAGGACCTTGTCGCGCGGCAGGGAATGTCGATGGGCCTGCGCAATGCCTACATCTCCCTCGGCGCGCTCAGCTACCACGAGTTCGAAGACCCCGATTCGCCCGAGCTCTTCAAGATGTTTGGCGGTTACCTCTACAACCCGCTGACGCTCACTCGTATCCTCGGCGCTCGCATGCCCGGTGCGTCGCCGGAGATGATCGACAAGGCATTCTTCGATGAGCGCGACGACGTACCGCCATATGAGGAGCAGCCGTGGCATCAGTCCCCTGAACACGAGGCGCGGCTCGGCGAATCGATGGGCTGGGCGATGTCGGCAACCTCGCTGCCCGAGCTCGATGCCGACCGAGCAATGGCCCGCGCACAGCGCGAGCAGCGGCCAGACCTGCAGTCGATGACCGATGCGGCCCTGCTTGCCCGGGCACGTTCGATGGTGCCGTTGGTGCAGCTCACAATGGAAAATGCGATGCGGGTTTCCTCGTTGGCGTCCTTGGGCCCGGGTGCGCTCGATGCGATCTGTGAGGGTCTTGGCGACAAGAGCCTGTCGATCAGGCTGCTCGCTGGCATCGAGGTCGACTCTGCCGCGCCGTCGCACGCCATGTGGCAGCTGGGCCGGCTGGCCGCGGCATCGCCCGTCGTTACCGCTGCCTTCGAAGGCGGCCCCGATGAGGTTCTCGATCGTCTGCGGGCCTCCGACGCGCCGCAGGCACGCGAGTTCCTCGGGCAGTTCGATCAGTTCCTCTTCGAGTTCGGTGCCCGCGCCCAAAACGAATACGACGTGCTGGCCATCTCGTGGGAAGTTCGGCCGCGTATCGCACTGGCGGCCATCGACCTCATGCGTCGCTCCGACGAAGCACAGGCACCCACTCATCGCAACACAACATCAGTGGCCGAGCGCGACCGCATCGCCGCCGACATTCGCCAGAAGGTCGCCGGAGACCCGGAGACCGCTGGCCTCTTCGAAGCTGCGCTGGGTTCGGCGCAGCTGTTCCTCAGTGGTCGGGAGCGCGCGAAGACCAACGTGGTGACGGTGATCAACGAGATGCGCGTTGCGTTGCGCGAGTTCGGGCAGCGCCTCGTCGACCGCGGCGTCATCGATCAGGTCGAGAAGGTGTTCATGGTGACCGATGCCGAACTCGACCAGCTGCGTCACCATCCCGAGACGATGACCGCTGCCATCAACGCTCGATGGGATCAGTTCCAAACTCTGTTCGACCACGATCCGGTGTTCATCGTCAACGGCAGGGTGCCGCTGTTGTCGGAAATGACGCGTCGCGGTGGAAAGCAGATTGCGACCGTCGGAGTTGGCGCCGTGCTGAAGGGTGCTGCCGGGTCTGGCGGCGTTGCTACCGGCCGGGCGCGAGTTGTACTTGATGCAGCCGATCCGGAAGGCCTGGAGCCCGGCGACATTCTCGTGGCGCCTCAGACCGACCCGTCGTGGGTGCCACTGTTCGTCGCCGCTGGTGGCGTCGTCGTCAACGTCGGTGCAATGGGCAGTCACGCAATGATCGTGTCGCGCGAACTCGGCGTGCCGTGCGTGGCTTCCGTCGCCGACGCCACTGAGCTGATCCCGAACGGCGCCACCATCACCGTCGACGGAAACGCCGGCACCGTCACCATCGACGCGCTGCCGGCCTAGCCGTTCAACGCCCGATCGAGGGCGGACATCTCATCTCGCTTCCACCGCTGCGAACCCTCGGCGTGGGGCACCAGCGCATCCGACCCGTGCACGCACTTGCCGTACACGTGCAGCTCGGTGGAGACGCCTGCCGCGAGCAGTCGCTGCGCGTACGCAATGTCTTCGTCGAGGAACAGGTCGAGTTCGCCGACAGTGACGATGGCTG
Source organism: Ilumatobacteraceae bacterium (assembly GCA_031428795.1). Taxonomy (GTDB): domain Bacteria; phylum Actinomycetota; class Acidimicrobiia; order Acidimicrobiales; family Ilumatobacteraceae; genus UBA668. The sequence continues at coordinate 18,400 of JANOYI010000270.1, forward strand.
GCGGCAGCCCGGACAGGTCGGTAGCGCGCGCTGGCGCGGCGTAAGGCGAGACGTCGTCGGAACCCGCCGCGTCGCCAAGGTACGCGCCCCACCCAACAAGGTTCGCCGCGCGGTTCCATACCCGTAGGTCATGAACCTCGTGGCTGGAGGCAGTCGAGTTGCGGTCGTCGATCATCGGGTACCGCAACAGCTGGAAGCACGGATTGAGCTGCCCGCGATCGCGGGCCAACAGTGCCAGACCGGCGGCGAGACCGGCACCGGCGCTGCCGCCGCCGATCGCGATCCGATTTACGTCCAGGCCCAACGACTCCGCTGAACTGAACAGCCATTGGAGCCCCGCGTAGCAATCGTCGAGCGGCACCGGATAGGGGAAGACTGGCGCGAGCCGGTACTCGACGGACGCGACAGTGACGTTCAGCTGCTCGACGATCTCGATGCACCGTGCATCGTCCATCGCGACGCTGCCCAGCACCATGCCGCCGCCATGCATCCAGTACAGGCAGGGGCTCGACGCACGAGCCACACGCGGTCGATACAGGCGCACCAGAAGCTGATGGCCGTCCGTGGTCTGCAGGTGATGATCTTCGACGACGACACCGTCAGGCACCTCAGCGGGAACGCCACCAAGCATGCTCATCAACTGCGCGACTGCGGTTGGCAGATCTGACAGGTCCATGAAGTTGGCTGGCAACATCGCCAGCAGCTCGCGATGGGTGTCGTCAGTGCGCGCAATGACATCCACGCGTCAGGCTCCTTGCAGGTCAGGGTCCGGCGGCGGCGCAACCACAGTTGGCGGCGAGTCGCGCGGGTCGGATCTGCGACGTGCGACCTTCACTGCACCCTGACGGCTGGCGAGAGCCACGGCGAAGATCAGCGTGAGACCTTCGAACATCGGCTGCATCCAGTCGATCTCGCGCGGGTAGCGCAGCCCGATGCCCTTGATGCCGAAGGCGAGCACGTAGACCGCAATGATCGTGCCCCACACGTTGGGCCGGCCCTTCAACTGGCTGGCACCGAAGAATGCGGCGCCCACGGCCGTGAACAGCAACGGCGGGCCGACCGTGTTGCTGTAGGTCGCGAACTTCCACGAGTAGATCAGTGCTGCGAAGCCGGCAATGCCTGCAGAGGCGACGAGCGAACCCCACGCAATCCGATCGACCTTCACACCGGAAAGTCGAGCGGCCTCAGGGTTGCCACCGGTCGCGAACATGTGCCGGCCAACCGGGGTGTGCTCAAGCACATACCAGATCACCGCGGCGGCCAACAGCCCGTAGAGGAAGTAGTACGGCAGGGAGATCTCGCTGTCCGTGCCGGGCCAGCGAAACGAGAAGATGTTCTTCTTGCCGAAGTTGATGTAGCTATCGCCGAGGGCCTTGGTGATCTGTCCACCCTCGTGTATTTTGCGAATCAAGGCAGATATCACCTGGCTCATGCCCAGGGTGGCGATGAAGCTGTTGACTCGCAACTTCACCACGATGAACCCATTGATGAAGCCCATCAAGAGACATGCGGCCATGCCGACAATTGCCCCGACGAAGTCCGGCAGGTCGGTCTCCAACGCCATCTTGTTGACGATGACCAGACATAGGGCCATGTTGGCCCCGATCGAAAGGTCGAAGGTGCCGGTGACGAGCGGCACCAGGAACGCCAGCGCCAGCATGCACACGATCACCTTCTCGGTGAGAACGAACTCGATGCTGCCGTTCCAACTGAGGTAGTTGCTCTCGGTCAGCCCGAAGAAGATGAAGAACGCGGCGATGAGGTAGAGGCCGCTGAACCGATCAAACCCGAGCTTCCTGGTCCACGGAGTCGTCGGCGTGGAGTCGTTCTGACCGCCGTTGCTCGACCCGGATTCGTTCGGGGCAACGCCGCCGTCCGCCACTGCTGATGTCATTGCGAAACTTCCTTCGGGCTCCGGAGCTGTGCTCGTTCGATGTTCTCTGCTGTCATGTCGGCACCGGCGAACTCGTCGGTGATCATCCCGCCGGTCATGATGACCACTCGATGGGCCACCCTCACCAGCTCGTCGGTGTCCGTGGAAACCACCAGAACGGCAGCTCCGTTGTGAGCCGCCTGGTCGATCAGGGCCAAGATCTGCTCCTTCGCGCTCACGTCGATACCGCACGTTGGTTCATCAAGGACGAGCACCGCCGGGTTCAGCCGTAAACTACGACCGAACAGCACCTTCTGTTGGTTGCCGCCACTGAGGGCCGTGATGGGCGTGTGGGGACTGGACGTCTTGATGGACAGCTGGCTGATCAGCTCGACGCACTCGCTCGTTTCTTCCCTGTGCCGTAGCCGCCCGCGCCGCCAGTTGCGGCGGACGTTGGCAAGCGTCATGTTGTGGGTCACCGAATGAAGAGGAATGATTCCCTGCGTGGCGCGGTCGGCCGGAACGAACGCCATCCCGGCTCGAATCGATTCCTTCGGCGCGTAGTTCGGTATCGGTTTGCCCGACACAGTGACCGCGCCCGCATCGCTGGGCGCTTGCCCGGTGATGAGCGGTGCCAGACTCTCGCGACCGGAGCCGGTGATGCCTGCAACGCCGACGATTTCGCCCGGCAGCACGACCAAATCGAGGTTCTTGATCGACCCACCAGCGAGCCCGGTGACCTTCAACCCGCCAGAGCCACCGACCTGCGCTTTCGAGGTGTGTTCCGTGCGCTCGAGTCGGTGGCCGATCATCAGCTCGATCAAGCCCTCATGGTCGAGATCGGACGTGGAATTGGTGGAGACCCGTTTGCCGTCACGCAGCACCGTGACATCGTCAGCGATCGCGAACACTTCGTCGATGTGGTGCGACACGTAGAGGATGGCGACACCGCGCTCCTTCATCAGCCTGATTGCCGCAAACAGTCGCTCGACATCCACACCCGGCAGTGACGCAGTCGGCTCGTCGAGCACCAGCAGATGCGCATTCTCTTCCCAGCCGTGCATCGAACGTGCGACAGCGACTGCGGTCCTTTGTGAGGGGGCGAGCATCCCGACCGGGATGGTGACGTCGATGTCGTGGAAGCCCAATGCTTCGAGACCGTCGTGCGCCCGCGCTGTGTCGGCCTTCCAATCGATGCGGCCGCCGCGTCGCGTCGTGTAGCCGACCCCCATCGAGATGTTCTCCACCGCGCTCAGTGCGTCAACAAGGCCGAGGTCTTGGTGAACGAAACGGATGCCGGCGTCCTTCGCCGCCTGCCCATCACCAAGGCGAAGTGGATGCCCGGCCAGCACCGCTGTCGAACCCTCGTCGGGTTGGTGGTAGCCGGCGAGAATTTTGATGAAGGTCGACTTGCCCGACCCGTTCTGCCCGACGAGGGCATGCGTGCGCCCCGCACCCAGGACGACGTTGAAGCCGCGCAGGGCCACTTGGCCAGGGAACGTCTTCGTGAGGTCAGAGACCTCTAACAACTTCGACATATGCACGCCCCCATGCGCTACTCTTTCCCCCGACTGCAAAATACTAATCAGTCAATTACTTGTTGACCAAACAGCAAGTAGAGATCCTGAGGGGGAACCATATGAGATTTTCACAACGACTCTTCGCGATGCCGTTGGCATTGGGTCTGGTCCTGGCGGCGTGCGGCGACGACGACGCAACAACCGACACCACGACGGTCGCCGCAGTCGACACCACCACGGCCGCAGTCGACACGACGGTCGCCGCTGGCGAGACGCCGCAGGCCGCGGGTCTCGCTCGCGCCCAGGTCGTCGTGGATGCAAACAAGGTCGCGCCGGACAAGATTGGTCCGACAATTCCGCTCGACTCGGTTCCGGAAGCGAAAACGGTCGCTTGGCTTGAGTGCTCATTGCCTTCCTGCGCTGCCATCGGCGTCGGCTTCAAGGACGCAACCGACGCACTCGGTTGGAAGCTTGAAGTGGTGACGTATTCGACCGATGCCGCCGCGGCATTCCAGCAGGCGATCGATCTTGGCGTCGACTACGTCGCCAGCACCGGAACATCGCAAGCGGTTCTGCAGGACCAGATCGATGCCGCCGCAGCAGCTGGCATTGGTTACTTCAGCTGCTTCGATACGTCACCGCCGGAAGGCGAAGCCAACAACATCTGGACCCAGTGCGGTGATGAGACGGCAGTGTTCGCCTCCGGCGACCGCCTTTCCAACCAGATCATCGTCGACTCTGGCGGAACGGCCAATGTGTTGATGGTCAACATCCCGGACTTCGCCGTGCTCGTCAGCGAGCGCGAGGGTTCCGAGGCTGCGTACGAAGCAAACTGCCCGGATTGCAAGTTCACCGAACTTGCTCTCACACTCGACCAGTTGCTCGCCGGTGAAGTTGCCGGTGCAGTGGTGTCCGCCGTGCAGGCAGACCCGTCCATCGACTACATCCACTTCGCCTTCGACGGTCTGACCACCGGTGTCTCGTCGGTGCTTGCCGATGCCGACCTTCTCGAAGGTCGCAACCTGGTTGGCGTGGACTTCAGCGGAGCCGTGTTGCAGGAGATCGTCGACGGAACAATGAAGTTCTGGTCTGCGAACCCGAAGGCATACTCGGCGTGGTTGATGGTCGACGGAATGGCCCGCCACTCAATTGGCCAGGAGAATACTGAGGAGCGAGCCAACGCACTGTTGCCCTCGTTCGTTGTCTCCTCGCCGGAGCAGGCCGAACCGCTGGTCGCCTCCGATGGCTGGCCGGGGCCCGACGGGATGGCCGAGCAGTTCAAGACGCTCTGGGGTATCTGATCATCCGGCCTTCGTGCCTTTGCAAGTGAATCACTGAGACGGCCCCGGGTTCGCCCGGGGCCGTTTCGCGTCTGCCCATCGGGCACACTGTGGTGATGAGCATTCGCGTGGGTCGCCGCCCGGGCCGCCCCACCGGCGGGCGGCACGTCGTTGACCGAGGGGTTGTGCTCGACGCGGCCGAGCGAGTGATCCGGCGCGATGGCTCGGGTGTCTCGCTGGAAGCGATCGCGCTCGAGGCGGGTGTCACGAAGCCGATCGTCTATGCGCGTGTGGGTGGCAGGACCGACGTCGCCAACGCCCTTGCCGAACGCCTCGCCGATCGCATGGTCGCGGCTGCGGGGGTTGCGGTCGGCAAGCGTCCGTTCGGACAGGAGATGTTGGCCTCGCTGATCAAGTCGAACCTGGTCACCGTCGAGGCACATCGCGAGCTGTTCCTCTACGTCACCGGCGGCACATCCGACGAGTCCCCAATGCGCACGCTCTATCTCGCCGAGCGCTCCACTCACCCCCTGGCCGAGCAACTAGCACGGCTTCGAACGCGGCAGGGGCTCGATCCGGCGGTGGCCCTCCCCTGGGCGTACGCCGTCATCGGAATGCTGCAGATGGTCTCGCTGTGGTGGCTCACCGAGGCGGACCGCACGGCCGACCAACTGGCCGAGCACCTTGCCGAGTTGGTCTGGACGGGTTTCTCAGCGGCATAACTTACCGGCAGTAGCTTTTCCTCGCCGGTCGTGTTACTTTCGCGAAATGGCCGAGGACTACGAAGACCTGACCCAGTGCGCGCTGACCCCAGAACTCGAGCACCAGTTGGTACACACTCAGCGAGAATGCGTGTTCATGTGGACCAACGCTGCCGGCGAGGCCTTTGGCGTAGTGATGTCGTACCTTCCTAAGGACGGCAAGTTCTGGCTGACGGCCGCCGAGCGGCGAGCACGGATCTCGGCCATTCGCCGCTTCCCGCGTGCCTCGATGTGCATCAACAGCACCGGCTCCAGCATGGGCGGCGGCAAGACGGTCACCTACAAGGGCGAATGCATCGTGCACAACGATCGCGCCACGAAGGATTGGTTCTACCCCGAGTTCTCCGACTCGCTGCGACCCGACAACCCCACCGCGGCAAGGGCGTTTCAGCAGTTCCTCGACTCGCCGCATCGCGTGGTCATCGAGTTCATCCCGGACTACACGCTGAGCTTCGACGCCAACCTGATGTGGGCCCGCTCGCCCGAAGCAACCAAGTAATCCCTACTCGTACACCGACCTACCGAACGACACGCCCACCCAACGACACGGAGCACCGACATGACCACCATCGAGAACACAACCAAGTGGCACCTTCGCGGCAACTGGGCACCGGTGCTCGACGAGTTGACCGAGACCGACCTCCGTGTCGAGGGCACCATCCCGACCGACTTACAAGGGGTCTACATCCGCACGGGACCGAACCCGGCGTCGGGTCACTCGGCGCACTGGTTCTTCGGTGACGGCATGGTGCACGGAATCCGCCTCGCCAACGGCAAGGCCGAGTGGTACCGCAATCGGTTCATCCGGACACCGAACATCTCCGACCCGATCGACGACCCAATGGCGGGGATGGGCGACCTCACCCGGGGCACGGGCAACACCCACGTGATGTCCCACAACGGCGAAATCCTGTGCCTCGAAGAAGGACATTGGCCGTGGCGCATCGACAACGAGTTGAACACCGTCGGCGTGCAGAACTACGGCGGCGCGCTGACGTGTTCGATGACCGCGCACCCGAAGATCTGCCCGCACACGGGCGAGATGCTGTTCTTCGG
>JANOYI010000271.1:0-3292 GCA_031428795.1 Ilumatobacteraceae bacterium
TGCACACGGTCCGTAGTCGATTGTCTCGCCCGAGATGGTGGTGTTGTCGGTGTTCATCACGCCGTGGATGAAGCCCACCAACATCCAGCGCGCCACCAGCTCCGCCTGCGCCTGCGTGACCGCTTCGAGTAGTCCGAGGTAGCGCCCTTCGGTACCCGCCAGTTGCGGATAGTGACGGGCGATTGCGAAGTCGGCGACTCGCTGCACCATCGCCTCACCATGGTGCACGCTCGCGTATTGGAAGGTGCCCACGCGTAAATGGCTGGCGGCGACGCGCGTAAGGACGGCGCCGGGCAACATTGTGTCGCGGGCTACCTGGTCGCCTGTCGCGACGACGGCGAGAGCTCGGGTGGTGCGGATACCCAGCGCGTGCATTGCCTCGCCGATCACGTACTCGCGCAGCATCGGGCCGACAGCTGCGTACCCATCGCCGCCGCGCGAGAACGTCGTGCGACCGCTGCCCTTGAGGTGCAGGTCGCGACGGGCGTCAGTTGCGTCGCGCAGCTCACCTAACAACAGCGCACGCCCGTCGCCCAAGCGGGGCGAGAAGCTGCCGAACTGGTGACCCGAGTAGGCCTGCGCGAGCGGCTGCGCGCCGGCTGGCACAGCATTGCCGACCAAGACGTCCACACCCTGAGGGGAGGCCAGCCACTCGGCGTCCAATCCCAACTCACCGGCAAGCGCCGTGTTCAGTACCAGCAATCGTGGCGCCGGCGCCGTGGCCGCAGTGGCAAATTCGTACATTCCGCCCAGTTCTCGCGCGAACGAGGTGTCGAGGATTCCGTCGAGCGTCATGCGCCGCCAACGCTACCGAGCCCGGTCGCGGAGTCCCGCTGCAGAACTCTTGAAGTGACAGAGTCAATGCCAGCCCTGCGCGAACGAGGCTGCTCTGGCGGGACGTCATGCGCTCACTGCAGATGCGGGCATCGGGGCGCCGGATAGGTTGAAGGTCGTGATGCCTCCCGACGACAGTCCGCTGCTGCGCAAGATCCGCGAGTCGGTCATCGGCGACGATCAGGTGATGGACGGCCCATACGGCCCACACCGCATCACGTACGCCGACTACACCGCGTCGGGGCGGGCGCTGACGTTCATCGAGGACTTCATCCGCGAGGAAGTCCTCCCCCGCTACGCCAACACTCATACGGAATCGTCTGGCACCGGGCTGCAGACCACACGTCTACGGGAAGACGCTCGCCACATCATCCACCAGGCCGTTGGTGGCCACGCTGACACATGCGTCATCTTTTGTGGGTCGGGCGCCACCGGCGCAATCGACAAGCTGATCGGCGTTCTCAACATTCGGCTTCCCGCCAACCTCGACGACCGTTATCAACTGCTGCAGCACATCCCGGAAGCCGACCGACCTGTTGTGTTCGTCGGTCCTTTCGAGCATCACTCCAACGAGCTGCCCTGGCGCGAATCGATTGCCGATGTGGTGACCATTCCCGAGGACGCCGACGGCCACATCGACCTTGCGGAGCTAGAGCGCCAACTCATCATCCACGCTGACCGACCGGTGAAGATCGGCTCCTTCTCGGCGGCGTCGAACGTCACCGGCATCGTGTCCAACTCATGCGCCATCGCGGACCTGTTGCATCGTCACGAGGCCCTGTCGATGTGGGACTTCGCTGCTGCCGCCCCCTACGTCGACATCGATATGTACCCGCAGTGCGCTGAACACCCGCTGGCGTACAAGGACGCCGTCGTGCTCAGCCCGCACAAGTTCGTCGGCGGCCCGGGTACGCCTGGCGTGTTGGTGATTCGCCGCGCGCTGCTCACCAATCGTGTTCCTGACGTGGTCGGCGGCGGAACCGTCACCTACGTCAATCCCACCGAGCATCGCTTCCTCGACGACCCCGTTCATCGTGAGGAGGGCGGCACGCCCGCGATCATCGAATCGATTCGCGCAGGCATGGTCTTCCAGCTCAAGGAGGCCGTCGGCGTGGCCACCATCAAGCAGCACGAGGAGTCGTACTGGCGTCGCGCTGTCGAGGCCTGGTCGGCCAACCCGACGCTGCAGGTGCTGGGCAACACCCACTCCGAGCGGCTGTCGATTCTGTCATTCGTCGTCAAGCGCCCCGGTGACCGCTATTTGCACCACAATTTCGTTGTCGCGCTGCTCAGCGATTTGTTCGGCATTCAGTCACGCGGCGGGTGCTCCTGCGCCGGCCCCTACGGCCACCGGCTGCTGGGCATCGACATCGCCCGGTCACACGAGTTCGAGCACGAGATCACCCACGGCTGCGAAGGCATCAAGCCGGGTTGGACGCGGGTCAGCTTCAACTACTTCATCTCCGAGACGGTGTTCCAATACCTCGTCGATGCGGTCGACCTCGTGGCAACCCACGGTTGGAAGCTGCTGCCCGAGTATCGCTTCGACCCGGCCAACGGTCTGTGGCGCCATCACAATGGCCCGGTCGAGCCGCCGTTGCGACTGTCTCAGTTGTCGTACGACGCCGCTACCGGCGAGCTTCGGCGTCCGCCGACTGATCGCGTCCGAGCGTCCGAGCAGGCGCTGGCTGGCTACTTGGAGACCGCACGCCATCTGCTTGCGGAAGCACCCGAGTGGGAACAGGTCGGCCCACACCAAGGAGCGTTGTCCGCAGAGTTCGAACACCTCCGTTGGTTCGACCTGCCGAACGAGTCCCTCAAGGTCTCGTGAGCGGTCGCTAGCGTCCGCTGCTATGCCCTTCAAGGATGACACCGCTTTGCGCGAGAGATCGTTGTGGCTCGATCTCGTGCCGACGTCGTTGGCTCCGCGACCAGCCTTGGCAGCCGATATCGACGTCGATGTTGCCATCGTCGGTGCTGGCTTCACTGGTCTGTGGACGGCGTACTACCTGGCCGGAATGGACCCGAGCCTGCGAATCGCCGTGCTCGAGCGCGAGGTGGCCGGCTTCGGCGCCTCTGGCCGCAACGGCGGCTGGGTATCGGGGTTCATCGCGGGCGATCCTGCGGTGTACCGGCGCGGCAGCAGCCCGGCGAGCGTGTTGCGCGCCGAGCGCGAGACCTTTGCCACCATCACCGAAATCGGTCGAGTAGTCACGCGAGAGGGCATCGAGTGTGGCTTCGAGCACGGCGGATCATTGACGGTGGCGTACTCCGAACCGCAGCGTCAGCGGTTGCAGGCGACGGTCGCGGCCCGCCGCTCGCGGGGCATCACAGAGGACGATTTTCGGCTGCTGGAACCCGGAGAACTGGAACAGCGGGTGCGCACGCCAGGTGCCCGCGCCGCAACCTTCTCGCCGCACTGTGCCAGCGTCGACCCGGCACGACTGGTGCGCGGGTT
>JANOYI010000272.1:0-6948 GCA_031428795.1 Ilumatobacteraceae bacterium
GTCACCTCATCGGCTACCTCATCGGCTACCTCATCGGCTACCTCATCGGCGTGATCGTGATGGTCGCCGTCGCCGTCGCCGTCGCCGTGGGCGTCGCCGTCGCCGTGGGTTTTGTCGTGTCCGTCATCACATGGGGGTGGCGCTTTGCCGTCACGGGAACGTTCTGGACACTCGCCGCAATCCTGCTGATCGCCAACCTGCAAGAGCTCAGCCGAGACTGAAGGCCCCACCGGGAGAGCCGTCTACTGGGAGAGTCGATCCAGCTCGAGCGCGACGACCGCAGCCGCGTCGACCTCGGTGAGAATTGTCACATCGCGCCGACCGGTCCAGGGGCTGTCGGGGCGCAGCCGGCGAGTAGCCGCCAACGTCTTGCCGCGCGACACGCTGTTGCCGGTGTCGACACGGATGGGATGGTGGACTGCCTTGTAGTGCTGCGGCGCAAGCAGGTACGAGATACAGGTGCTGTCGTGCACGTGGATGCCGTCGGGCCCACCGTGCGACAGGTGGAAGTCGCGGTAGTACGGCAGGATCGCAGCGGCCATCTGGGCACGTGCGTTCTCGATGGCGCCAAGCCCGGCTATCTGCTCGCTGGACATGATGGTGGCTTCGGTGACATCCAGGCCGCACATCACGATTGGGCAGTCGGCGCCGAAGACGATGTCGGCAGCCTCCGGGTCGTTGAAGATGTTGGCCTCGGCGGCGGGTGTTGAGTTGCCGGGTACGAAGGCGGCGCCACCCATGATGACCATGCCGGCGAGGTGCTGCGAAAGGTCGGGGCGCAACAGCATTGCGAGCGCGATGTTGGTGAGCGGGCCGACTGGCACCAGCGTGATTTCGCCAGGTGCTGCCATCACTTGCTCGATGATGAAGTGCGCCGCGTCGAGCGCGTGAGCACCCCGCGACGCATCGGGCAGCGGCACGTCGGCCAGCCCGTTGATGCCGTGCACATGGGTGGCCGGGCCGCGGTACACCGAGGCCAGCGGGCGGCCAGCGCCCTGTGCCACGGGAATGTCGGAGCGGTCGGCAAGGTCGAGAATGCGCAGCGCGTTGGTGGTGCACGTCTCCACGTGTGCGTTGCCGAACACGGTGGTGAGACCGATGACATCGAGCTCGGGCGAGGCAAGTGCGAACACGATCGCCATCGCATCGTCGATGCCCGGGTCGGTATCGATCAGGATGCGCAGCGGCGCGCCAGACGACGGTGCTGCCTGGCTCATGACTGTTCGAGGGCCTCGAGCAGCGTGTTCCACGAGAGGGTGGCGCACTTGATGCGCACGGGGAACTTCACGACCCCCTGCAGCGCTTCGAGGTCGCCGAGTGCCACGTTGGGGTCGGGCTCGATGGGGTTGCCGTCTTCGTCGGGAATGCTCATCAGGCCCTTGAAGCGGCGCACCAATGCGCGCACCTCGGCGACAGGCTTGCCCTTGATGGCCTGGCTCATCATGCTGGCCGAGCTCTGCGAGATGCTGCAGCCCTGGCCGCCGACCTTCACGTCGGTGATGACATCGTTCTCGACCTGCAGGTAGACGTCGATCTCGTCGCCGCACAGCGGATTGTGGCCCACGGCGTGCGGCGCCGGCGGCGGCAGCTCGCCACGGTTACGGGGGTGGCGGTGATGATCGAGAATGATCTCGCGGTACAGGTCGTCCAAGCCGGGCATGGTGTCTCCTCGACAGTTCAGAATCCGAAGATATCGCTGGCACCGTCGAGCGCGTCGGCAAGCGTGTCGACGTCGGCGGTGTCGTTGTACAGGTAGAAGCTGGCTCGGGCGGTGGCTGCCACGCCGAGCAGGCGCATCAGTGGCTTGGCGCAGTGGTGGCCGGCCCGCACACACACGTTGCGCTGATCGAGGACCTGGCTGAGGTCGTGCGGATGAATATTACGGAAGCCGAAGCTGAACGTGGCCCCGCGCATCTCGACGTTGCACGGACCGTGAAGCTGGATGTCGCTGCCGAACCGCTCGGTGAGCGAGCGCATCGCGTACGACGCGACTTCGATCTCGTGCTGGCGAATGTTGGCCATACCCACCCCGGTCAGGAAATCAACGGCTGCGCCGAGGCCGACGACTTCGGTGATGGGTGGAGTGCCTGCCTCGAACTTGGCGGGCAGTTCAGCAGTGGTGAACCCGTCGAGACGAACGTCGGCGATCATGTTGCCGCCGCCGAGAAACGGGGGCATTGCGTCCAACAGTTCCTCGCGACCCCACAACACGCCGACACCCGAAGGGCCGCACATCTTGTGGCTACTGAACGCCATGAAGTCAGCGCCCCATGCCTGGACGTCGGTGACGTTGTGCGGCACGTACTGGCAGCCGTCGACGATTGCCAGCGCGCCGGCAGCGCGGGCGGCGGCGCACAGCTGCTGCACCGGCGTGATGCTGCCCAGCACGTTGCTCATCGCAGTGAAGCTGAACACCTTCGCACCGTCGAGCAGCGTGGACAGATCGGTGAGATCCAGCTGGCCATCGGCGGTGAGTGGCACCCAGCGCAACACGATGCCGAGCTCGGCGACCAGCATGTGCCACGGCACGATGTTGGCGTGGTGCTCCATGTGCGTGAGCACGACGACGTCGCCGGCACGCAGATTCGCGCGGCCCCACGAGTAGGCCAGCAGGTTCAGTGACTCGGTGGCGTTCTTGGTGAAGATGACTTCGTGGGCACGACGGGCGTTGATGAAGTGCTGCACCTTGGTGCGGGCGCCTTCATAGAAGTCGGTGGCCTCCGCAGCCAATGCGTACGCGCTGCGGTTGATCGGTGCGTACGACTGCTCCATGAACGTGCTCATCGCATCGATGACCACCTGCGGCTTCTGCGAGGTGTTGGCCGAGTCGAGATACACCAGAGGCTGCCCGTTGATCTCGCGGTGCAGCACAGGGAACTGCTTCTTGATCGCGGCGACATCGAGCGTGGACGCTGACCTCATCGGAAGGCCTCGTACCCATCTCGCTCTAGCTGTGCGGCCAACTCCATGCCGCCGCTGGCAACGATGCGACCTTCCACCATGATGTGCACGCGGTCCGGGGCAACCTCGTCGAGCAGGCGCTGATAGTGGGTGATCAACACGACGCCCATCGTGGGACGGTCGGCGCGAATTTCGCGGATGCCCTTGGCGACGATGCGCAGCGCGTCGATGTCGAGCCCGCTGTCGGTCTCGTCGAGGATGGCGATCTCTGGTTCGAGGATGGCCATTTGCATGATCTCGTTGCGCTTCTTCTCGCCGCCGCTGAACCCCTCGTTGAGGTAGCGGTCGACGAACGAACTGTCCATGCCCAACCGCTTCATCCAGTCCATCGTGGCCAGGCGTAGTTCGAGCACGCTGAGGTCGAGGCCCTTGCGTGCCGACAGGGCTTGGCGTAGGAACTGGATGACAGAGACGCCTGGAATTTCCTGTGGGTACTGGAACGCCAGGAACATGCCGGCCTTGGCGCGAACATCGGTGGGCCAGTCGGTGACGTCGTCGCCCTGGAAGTAAATGCGCCCGTCGGTGACTTCGTACTCAGGGGAGGCCATGAGTGTGCTGGCCAAGGTGCTCTTGCCCGAACCGTTGGGGCCCATGATCGCGTGCACTTCGCCAGCTGCGACGGTGAGCGACAGCCCTTGAAGAATGTCGTCGGCGTCGTTCTCGTCGGTGATGGGCCGGGCGTGCAGATTGTCGATGCGGAAGAGCTCGGTCACGGCGGCCATTCTAGTGGACGTCGTCTATTTCCCCTATCGCCGTAGTAGAAATCCCGACGCAGCCCGGAGTGCTGGTTCTGTCGTGTGTCGTTCAGCGTGGCGCGTCATCAGACGGCGGAACGTACGTGGCCAAGTCATCGAGCAGTGCGGTGAGGGCGGCGGGGTCCGTGCGTGGGTGCACGAGGCAGATTCTCAGGCACGACTCGCCGTGCCACGAGGTGGGCACGATCAGGAACTCGCCCTCGTGGGCCCGCAGTTTGCTCCACTCCAGGTACTGCTCGAGCGTCCAATCGTTGCGGGTGAACAGCACGATCGACAGCTCCGGTTCCTGCAGCAGATGGAACTCGGGTCGCGCAGCGACCTCGTCGGCAAACTTGCGGGCAGTGGTGATGGAGCTATCGACGGCATCGGTGTACGCCTGCGTGCCGTAGGTCGCCAGCCCGAACCACAGCGGCAGCCCGCGGGCGCGTCGGGAGAGGTGGTAGGCGTAGTCGCTGGGGTTCCAGTCGCCACGGTTGACCGCATCGAGGTAGGCGCCGTGCTGCGCGTGGGTTGCCGCGGCGGGCGTCGGGTCGCGGTAGACGAGCGCGGCGCAGTCGTACGGGGCGAACAGCCACTTGTGCGGGTCGACACCGAAGCTGTCGGCGCGCTCGATTCCGTTGAACCGTTCGCGGGCGATGGCGCTACAGAGCGCCGCCAGTCCGTAGGCGCCATCGACGTGCATCCACAGCCTTCGGGCCGCACAGACGTCGGCGATCGCGTCCAGTTCGTCGATGATGCCGGCGTTGGTGGTGCCCGCCGTGGCCACCACGGCGAAGACATCGTCAGCACCGTGTGCGATGAGCGCAGCTTCCAGCGCGGCGCCGGTCATGCGTCCGTCTGCGTCGACGGGTACGGCCAGCACGTTGACATCCATGACCTTCGCCGCGGCGCGCACCGATGCGTGCACCTCGTCGGTCACTGCAACGGTGAAGCGCGCCGGTCGCTCGCCCCGGGATTCGGTGAAGGCGTCGCGGGCGGTGACAAGCGCGCTGAGGTTGGCGGCCGACCCGCCCGAGACGAAAACCCCGCCGGCAGTCTCGGGGAATCCGGCGAGATCGGCCAGCCAGCGCAGGGCTTGGTTCTCAGCGGCGATGGCACCGGCGCCAGCTTCCCAGTTGCCGCCGAAGATGGATGAGGCGCTGACGACGAGATCGAACATCGTGGAAGCGATGGATGGCGCGGTGGGCACGTACGCCAAGTTCATCGGGTCGTCCATCGGCCGGCACGCCGGCATCAGCACATCGCGAAACAGGTGCAGTGCCTCCAGCCCGCCGACGCCGTTGGGCGTGATCGCGTGGGCGAGCGCAGCGGCCAGTTCATCTGCCGGGTGGGCGCCCCACTGCGTGTCCTTCGCCAACCGCAGACGTTCGATCGCGTAGCCGATGACGGAGTGCGCGAAGAGGTTGGTGTCGTCGTCCCACGTGTGCATCGATGGCGACATCAGTTGTCCTTACGAGATGGGTCTCAGAATCGTTTGGCCCCGAAGTAGTTGGCGCCACGGTACTACGCACCTTGAGTGTGGAGTGCCTTCCACAGCTCGGGGTATGAGCGGTACTCGATCGACCCGTCGATGTAACCGGCCTCGCGCAGTGCGGCGTCGAGCCTGGGCAAGTTGCGGAACGGCACTCCGCTGTCGACGTGGTGGGGGAGGTGGAGGCCGATGCGATACGGCACCACAATGAACCTGGCGAGCGGGTGCTGCAGGACGGTGTGCGTAGTTTCGCGGCGGTCTTTCGAGGCCATCATGCCGCCGTGCTCGGCGACCGACCGCAGTCGGTTGATGACACGCCACACGGTGAGGTACGGACCCAGCCAGAAGACGGGGTACAGCCACCAGTGGCCGCTGGCGATGGCGGCGGCCAGCAACACGATTTGGACGCTGATGATCTTCCAGAACGTGAGGCGTGCTCGTGGATCTGAGCTGCGGGCGCCACCGAGGAACTGCCGCATCAGCTTGATGCCGGTGCGGCCAGTGGCGTCGCGGGTGAGCTTGCGGCGGAAGCTGGCCGTCGAGATCGGGTACCCCGCGTAGAGGGCCATGTCGGGCTCATCGGGCCCGAACTCTTGGCGGTGATGGGCGGCGTGCACGCGGCGGTAGCCATCGACATTCGTCAAGGACGGGTACCCCAGTAGCCAGCGACCGACGAAGTCGTTGATGCGCTTGTCGCTGAACAGCAGACGGTGTGCGGCGTCGTGCATCAGCGAGAGGTACTGGGCGAAGGTGCGGCCCATGAGTACAAAAGTGATCGGCCAGATCCATGGGCCAAAGGCAATCGTCGCCCACAGCACCAGCCCGGTCTGCACGTAGAGGAACAGCACCGACCAAGCGTTGAGCCACGAGGGAATTCGACGCAGTTGCTCGCGGAATGCGGGCTGCGGCCGACCATCGGCGCGAATGAACTCGGTCTCGCGACACACCGGAAGTTCGGTCTTCACCATCCCCGACACAGCCAAGATTCTATGGCGCTGTGTTACTCCCGAGGGTTTCGGCGACCTTGGTTTCAGGTGGTGATCGCGACAAGTCGTTCGAATCGTTCGGCTGGAGTCTGCCACCCAAGGGTCAGGCGTGGGCGTTCGTTGAGGAGCCGGGCGATGTCGTCGAGCTCGTCTTGGGTGTAGATCGATAGGTCGGTGCCCTTGGGGAGAAATTGGCGGACAAGGCCGTTCCAGTTCTCGTTGGTGCCGCGTTGCCATGGTGAGTGCGGGTCACAGAAGAACACAGGGATACCGGTCTCGATGCTGAACCGGGCGTGATCAGCGAGCTCGGTGCCTTGGTCCCATGTGAGCGATCGCGCCAGATGCCCGGGAAGGGTGATGATCTGGGCAGCGATCCGGTCGGCGACATGGGCTGCGTTCTTGCTGTCGATCTTGATCAGCATCCCGAAACGGGTGGAACGTTCAACCAGCGTCGCGACTGCTGAGTGGCTGCCTTTCCCGATGATCAAGTCGCCTTCCCAATGACCAGGGATGGCCCGATCATCAGCTTCGGCGGGGCGTTCGGAGATGTTGATCATTCCTGTGATCCCGTTGCCGCCACGACTGGCGCGTCCTTGTTGCACACGATGAACACGCCCGCTGCGCAGGCACGCAGCGAGTTGTTTACGCAGCTCAGGCTTGGCCTGCACGAAGATCGCCTGATAAATCGCCTCGTGGGACACGCACCACTGTGGCTCACCAGGATGCTCATCACGCAACGCCACCGAGATCTGCTGAGGCGACCACTTCTTGGTCA
>JANOYI010000273.1:0-2551 GCA_031428795.1 Ilumatobacteraceae bacterium
TGGGTGGCTCCATCGTCGGCCGTCACGCTGCTGAATTGATCAGCGTGATCGCTCTGGCGGTCACCGCCAACCTGAAAGTCACTGACATCGTCGAGAGCCTGCTCGTGCACCCTGCGCTGGCTGAGGCGCTTGCCGAAGCAGCCGACTGACGCGCGATTGTGCACCTCCGCTCGCTCTGCGGGCGGAAGGCTTCAAACGGTGGAACGGATCAGGCAATCACGACGACGACGTCGCCGGCACCGACGGTGTCGCCCGCCTTCACCTTGACTTCTTTGACCGTGCCGGCCTTCTCGGCGGTGATCTGGTTTTCCATCTTCATGGCCTCCAGCACCACCACGGACTGACCGATCTCGACGGTCTGGCCAACTTCGACCAGCACCTTCACGATGGTGCCCTGCATCGGTACCTCGACGTTGCCGCTGCCGCCGCCAGCAGCGCCGCCAGCGTTGGCGGCGCGCGTGGGCTTCTTGGCTGCTTTCGCTGGGCCAGCGGCAACCATCGGTGCGTCGGGCACCCACATCTTCACGTCGAAGCGCTTGCCGTTGACTTCGACAGTGGTGTTGCGCTGCACCAGCGGCGCTTCCTCGTCGTCGGCAGGCGCGGGCGGCTTCACCGGCTCGATGCCAGAGAGATCGAGCTTCTCCTCAACCCACTTGGTTGAGTGTGTGAAGGCCTGGAAGTCGGGGTGGCGCAAGATGGCGAGGTCGGCGGGAATGGTGGTGGCCACGCCTTCGACGACCATTTCTTCCAGTGCGCGAATTGTGCGGGCGATGGCCGTGTCGCGGTCCTTGCCCCACACAACCAGCTTGCCAATCAGGTTGTCGTAGTACTGGCTGACGGTGTCGCCGCTCTCGTAGCCGCCGTCGAAACGGATTCCGAAACCGTCGGCGGGGACGAGCTTGGTGATGGTGCCGGGGGAGGGCAGGAACTTGCCGCCCGCCGGGTTCTCGGCGTTGATGCGAACCTCGATGCCGTGGCCGTAGCGACGGGCAGCGACTTCAGCCTGCGTCATCGGCAGCGGCTCACCGCTGGCGACGCGCAGTTGCCACTCGACCAGGTCGATGCCGGTGATGACCTCGGTGACGGGGTG
The DNA here is from genome assembly GCA_031428795.1 of Ilumatobacteraceae bacterium. Taxonomy (GTDB): domain Bacteria; phylum Actinomycetota; class Acidimicrobiia; order Acidimicrobiales; family Ilumatobacteraceae; genus UBA668. The sequence continues at coordinate 1,091 of JANOYI010000273.1, forward strand.
CTCGACTTGCAGGCGAGTGTTCATCTCGAGAAAGAAGAACTCCTCGTCCTGATAGATGAACTCGACGGTGCCCGCGTTGTAGTAGCCAACGGCCTTGGCGGCCTTGATGGCGGCCTCGCCCATGGCCTCTTCGATGCCGGGTGCCATGTGCGTCGCGGGGGCTTCCTCGATGAGCTTCTGGTGGCGACGCTGGGCCGAGCAGTCGCGGGTGCTGACCCACACGACCTCGCCGAACTTGTCGCCAATGATCTGCACTTCCACGTGGCGCGGCCAGGTGAGGTACCGCTCGATGTAAATCTCGTCGCGCCCGAAGAATGCCTTGGCCTCACGCTTGGCGCTGTCCATCGCCTCTTGCACTTCGTCGGCGCCGCGAATCACCTTCATACCGCGACCGCCGCCGCCGTACGCAGCCTTGATGACCAGCGGCCACCCGAACTCGTTACCGAACGCGAGGATCTCGTCGGCCGACGTGATGAATTCGGTGGTGCCCGGCACGATCGGTGCGCCTCCGCGCAATGCCGCCTTGCGCGAACTGACCTTGTCGCCCATCTCGTCGATGGCTTCCGGCGGTGGCCCGATGAAGGCAACGCCTTTGGCGATGATTGCGCGAGCGAAGTCGGCGTTCTCCGAGAAGAAGCCGTAGCCGGGGTGTACGCCGTCGGCGCCGCTCTGTTCGATGGCGTTGAGGATGGCCTCTGTGTTGAGGTAGCTCTCGGCGGCGGTCTGCCCGCCCAGCGCGTAGGCCTCGTCGGCGAGACGGACATGGAGGGCATTGCGGTCGAGTTCGCTATAGACCGCGACGGTCTTGATTCCGAGCTCACGGGCAGCCCGGATGACTCGAACGGCGATTTCTCCACGGTTGGCGATCAAGATCTTTTTCAGCACAGGACGCAATACTGTCGGAATGGACACCCCCGGCGCCACATCGCCGAATCAGCCGCCATCAACCGGGGCGCGCATGTGGCCCGCCGGGTGGCACGTTTCGGTCGTCGAGGAGACCGGCAGCACCAACGCCGACCTGCTCGCGGCCGCCGACTCGGGCGCTCCAGATCGCAGCGTCCTGGTGGCTCGACATCAGACCGCAGGTCGTGGTCGGCTCGACCGCCGGTGGGAGGCGCAGCCGGGCGCGAACCTGTTGGTCTCGCTGCTGTTTCGCGAGATTCCCGAGACGCCACACGTGTTGACGCAACGAGTCGGCTTGGCCGCGATCGCGGCGTGCGAACAGGTCGCTGGGGTGAAGCCGTCGCTGAAGTGGCCGAACGATCTGCTGCTCGACGGCGCGAAACTTGCCGGCATCCTCGCGCAGGCAAAGCTCGGTACCCAGACGGCGGTGGTGGTTGGCCTCGGCCTCAACGTCGGTTGGGCCCCGGAAGGGTCCGCCCGGCTGGGCGACGGTGTGGACCCACTCGATGTGTTGGCGGCCATGCTGCAGGCCTACGACGAACTGCCCGCTGATGTGTC
>JANOYI010000274.1:0-4348 GCA_031428795.1 Ilumatobacteraceae bacterium
GGCGGCCCCGAGTGCACTGATCGACGCATGCTTCGCTGCAGCAGCCACGGCGGTGACCGCGGCGCCGCGGGCGACGGCCAACTGCACGGCCGCCGACCCGACTCCGCCAGACGCGCCCGTCACCAGCACTCGGTCGCCAGCCGACACGGCTGCCCGTACCAGCATGTTCTCCGCTGTGGAGTAGGAGCAGGGAAAGGAGGCGAGCTCTACGTCGGTCAACGGGGACTCGATTGGGTGTGTGTGACGTGCGGGCACTATCGCGAACTCGGCGAACGCGCCGTCGACCTCGGAGCCGAAGAATCGTGCCGCCGACAAGGGCTCGTCGGGCTCCCGCCAGCAGGGCTCGACCAATACTCGTCGCCCGACGAGGTGCTCGCCTCCCGCGTCGCCGGCAGCCACGACCTCCCCGCACGCATCAATGCCCTGGATGCGTGGGAAGTGAAACGAGCCCGTCCATCCGCCGCCGCTGTACCAACCCACACGGGTGTTGATGTCCGTGTTGTTGACCGCCGCCGCGCCGACCTCGACGAGCACCTCACCGACACCCGGAGTCGGGACTGGGACGTCGTCGCGGACAGACAGACACTCGTAGCCGCCGTGCCCCGTCAGCAGGATTGCACGCATGCGATCGCCCATCCGCATCGGTTTATCAGACGCTCCGTTCACACGTCGGCGCGGTAGAACTCGGTGGTTTCTGGCGGCAGGGGAGTCTTGCCCAAGATGAGGTCGGCGGCCTTCTCGGCCATCATCATCACCGGTGCGTAGATGTTGCCGTTGGTGACGTAGCGCATGGCACTGGCATCGCACACGCGCACACCCTTGATGCCCCAGACCCTCATCGTCAGCGGGTCGACCACGCTGTCGTCGTCCTCGGCGCCCATGCGGCAGGTGCAGCTGGGGTGTAGCGCCGTTTCGCCGTCCTTGCGAACCCAGTCGAGGATCTGCTCCTCGGTCTGCACCTCCGGGCCTGGTGAGATCTCGCCGCCGTTGTACTCGTCCATTGCGGCTTGGCGCATGATCGTGCGTGATGTACGAATTGCTTCCACCCACTCGCGCCGGTCCTGGTCGGTGGAGAGGTAGTTGAAACGCAACGCCGGCTTCACCTTCGGGTCGGTGGAGACGATCTTCACCGAGCCCTCAGAGTCCGAGTACATCGGCCCGACGTGCACCTGGTACCCGTGCCCGCCTGCGGGCGCCGTGCCGTCGTAGCGGACGGCGATGGGCAGGAAGTGGAACATCAGGTTGGGGTACTTGACCTCGTCGTTGCTGCGGGTGAACCCGCCTGACTCGAAGTGATTGCTGGCCCCTGGGCCTTTGCGGAACAACCACTGCAAACCAATGAACGGACGCCGCCACAGCTTCAGGCTGGGCTGCAGAGAAACAGGCTGGGTGCACGAATGCTGCACGTACGCCTCGAGGTGGTCCTGCATGTGCTCGCCAACCGCGGGCAAGTTGTGCACGATAGGAATGCCCAACTTGCGGAGCTCGTCCGCGTTGCCGACCCCACTGAGTTGCAGCAGCTGTGGCGTGTTGAACGCTCCGCCGCAGAGGACGACTTCCTTGGCGTGTGCGACCTTGCGTTTGCCGCGCACCGTGTACTCCACACCGGTTGCCTGCTTGCCGTCGAACAGCACCTTGTTCACCATCGCACGCGTGGTGACTTTGAGGTTCGGTCGCTTCTTCACGGGGTTCAAGTACGCACGCGAGGCGCTCAGCCGACGGCCACGGTGCACATTGCGGTCGAAGCGAGCGAAGCCTTCCTGGCGAAACCCGTTGACGTCGGTGGTCCGCGGGTAGCCGGCCTGCTCTGTGGCGGCAAGGAACGAGTCGATGAGCGGGTTCTTCGACGGCCCACGCTCGAGAATCAACGGACCCGAGGTGCCACGCCACTCATCGCCACCGGCAAGGGTGTTCTCCATCTTCTTGAAGTACGGCAGGCAGTGCGCAAAGTCCCATGTCTCCATGCCCTTCTCTGCAGCCCACCGCTCGTAGTCCAGCGGGTTGCCGCGCTGGAAAATCATCCCGTTGATGCTGCTGCTGCCGCCCAACACCTTGCCGCGTGCGTGATAGATGCGCCGGCCATTCATGTGCGGCTCGGGCTCGCTCTCGTACTTCCAGTCGTAAAAACGACTTCCTATGGGAAACACGAGAGCGGCTGGCATGTGGATGAAGACATCCCACTTGTAGTCGGGGCGGCCAGCCTCCAGTACGAGCACCTTGTTCGTGGGGTCGGCGCTGAGCCGATTGGCGAGTGCGGAGCCAGCGGAGCCGCCGCCAACGATGATGTAGTCGTAACGATCCACGTGCAGCTACCTCTTCAACTTCTTCAGTCGTTCGCTTGGGCGTCTTTCACTTCAGCAGTCAATCAATTCTGATCTTGATGGCCGCAGCCTTGACGAGTTCGCCAACAGCTTTGGCACTGCGCTCCCCGGGGAAGCGCGACGCTGGACCGTACACATGAAGCGCGGCGACCACTCGGCCGTCAGCCGTGCGTAGCGGTGCCGCCACCGAGTTGAGTTCGGTTGCGAACTCTTCCAGTGCCCAGGCGTACCCGTCGCGGCGGACGAGCTGCAGCCGCTGCAGCAGCGTGGCGCCGTCGGTGATGGTATGTGGCGTGAACGCTTTGAGTTCACCGGCGGCGACTCGTTCTGCAGTTTCTGCTTCGGCCGCGAGAACCACGTGGCCGGAGGGGACGGCGTACATCGGGATTCGATGACCGGTCCAGTCACGTACTTGCAGCTCGCTGTCGGGGGTCAGCTGATCGAGGTACAGCATGTCCTCGCCGTCGGGAATCGAAATGCCAGCCGCCTCGCCGGTGAGGCGTGAGAGCTCGGCCAGGTGCGGGCGGACCAGCGAGATCAACGAGCGACCAGGGCGTGCCGCGGCCGCAAGCTCGATCATCGTCCAACCAACCCGATAGTCGCCGCCAGCGGAAACCTGCTCCACAGCGCCCAGTTCCTCCAACGTCGCGAGCAAGCGCGAGACGGTGGACTTCGGCAGGCTCACGCGGTCGGCGATTTCGGTCACCCCAGCGGGACCGGCGGCAAGCGCGCGTAGAACGTTGAACGCACGCTCGATGGACTGGACGGTGGTCACGTTGGTACTCAGCCCGGGAAGGCGCCCAACATGCGGGCCGCCGACAAAGTGTTCTCCAGCAGGCACGCAATGGTCATTGGACCAGTGCCACGCGGCATGGGGGTGATGGCGCCGGCTATGGCCTGCACTGCGTCGAAGTCGACGTCGCCGACGATGCCGGCCTCAGTTCGCGAGACCCCAACGTCGACCACTGCGGCGCCGGGCTTCACGTGAGCGGCGGTGACCATCCGGGCTTGGCCCGCACAGGCCACGATGATGTCGGCCGCCCGGCAGATCTCGATCATGTCCAGCGAGCTGGTGCGCGAATGAGCGAGCGTCACCGTCGCGTCAACGCCCTTGCGGCCCAGGAGCAGCACCTGCGGCAGCCCGGTGAGGGTGCTGCGCCCGATGACCACGGCACGTTTGCCGGCCGTCGGTACGCCGTACCGTTCCAGCAGACGCATGACGCCCAATGGGGTGCAACCAACGTGGCCCGGCAGGCCACGCACGAGTCGGCCCATCGAGCGCTCGGTCAGCCCATCGACGTCCTTCTCCGGCGGAATCAGTGCCAGTACCGGCTCCGGGTCGAGACCGACGGGGAGGGGCAGCTGGCAGAGGATCCCATGCACCGAGGGGTCGGCCACGAGGGCCGCAACAGCGTCTTCCACCTGAGCCTGCGTCGCATCGTTGGGCAACCCGACGTGCTGCGAGATCATCCCGGCCTCGCCGGCCAGCTTGCGCTTGCTGGCGACGTATAACTGGCTGGGCTTGTCGTCGCCGACCAGCACCGTGGCCAGGCACACCGGCGGCGAGCCGGCGGCCTCGATGGTGGAACGCAACGATGCGATGATCTCGCCGCGCAACCGAATGCCATCCATCAAGATGGCCCCACCAGGTGTCCGCTCGAAGTCATCAGTCATAGAAGCCTTTCATCAACTTGCTGCCGGTCGGCGTGCGAGCGCCAGCGAGCCGTCGACATTGAGGGAGCAGCCGAAGCGAAGCGGAGGCCAGTCCCGACCACTAGGAGGCGAGTCCCGACCATCAGGAGAGCCCGATGATCTCGCCGTGCTCGTCGAAGTCGATGATGCTCGCCGCGGGGGCCGAGCCGAGGCCCGGCATGGTGGTCATGTCGCCGCAGATGGGGTACACGAAACCGGCGCCAACGCTGGCACGTACCTCGCGCACGTTGACGGTGTGGCCAGTTGGTGCACCCTTCAGGGAGGCATCGGAGCTGATGGAAAGGTGCGTCTTCGCGATGCAAACAGGCAGGTTG
>JANOYI010000275.1:0-9756 GCA_031428795.1 Ilumatobacteraceae bacterium
CAGGCGACCTGTGCATCGATCTGCGCAAGGCTGGCCACCGCCCGATTGCGTTCGACCTCAGCTTCGGCATGTTGGTTGCGGATCGCAGCGCCAGTCCGCGAGTGCAGGCCGACATCCTGCGGCTACCGCTGGCCGATGGCATCGTCGACGGTGCCACCTGTGGCTTCGCGCTGCGCAACTTGCTCGACCTGCCTACCTTCTTCGCCGAGCTGCACCGTGTCGTTCGCCCAGGGGGCCGCATCGCGCTGCTCGACGTCGGTGTGCCGCATAACAAGCTCGTGCGCTGGGGCAACAACATCTACTTCGGCAAGGTGGTCCCCAAGATCGGCGCACTCCTCAGCGACGGTGCCGCCTACCGCTATCTCCCGAAGAGCGTTGCGTACCTGCCGCCACGCGCCGAGCTGCTCGAGCTCCTGCGGGTGGCAGGGTTTGCCGATGCCGAGCACCATCAGCTCTCCGGCGGCCTGACCCAGCTGATGGTCGGCACCCGCAACTGACATGCGAGCGCATACCCGCCCGCTGTCCGCCGTGCACGACGGCCAACTCGACCTCAACGACGTCGCCCGCGGTGACGGCTATCTGTTCGTGCGCGACGGTGTCGGTTTCGCCGCTCGCGGCGTCGCTGCGCGAGTGCCGTTGGCCGAGGTCGCCTCCACGCTGTCCGCGATTCAGCACATCGACGAGGTCGGCGGAGTCCAGCCGATTGCGCTGGGTGTAGTTCCTTTTGAGGCCGATCTCGCCTGCGAGCTGATCATCCCTCAGTTGGTCGTCGGGAAGGCCGAGGACGGGCGCCAGTGGGTGACCATCATCGACGATGCGGCAGTGGAACTCGTGGTTCCGCAGCGGCCTAGCCCGCGCGCGCAGACCTTCATCGTGGCCCCGCTGACCGATATCGATCGCTACCTCGCGGCCGTCGTCACTGCACGTGACGCTGTGCGCGACGGGCGTCTGACGAAGGCAGTCATCGCCCGCGAGATCACGGTGACCAGCCCTGAGCAGATCGATGTACACGCGGTGCTACTGCGCCTGAAGGCGACGTTTGGCAGCAGCTACCGCTACTCGGTCGATGGCTTCATCGGTGCTTCGCCGGAGCTGCTCGTCAGCGTGGCAGGCAACACCGTGCAGTCGCGCCCGCTCGCTGGCACCACGCCACGAACCGGAGACCCGGAGACCGATCAGCGGGCGGCTGCCGAGCTGCTGGCCAGCGAGAAGAATCAAATCGAGCACCGAGTCGTGATCGACATGATCCACGACACGTTGCTGCCGTGGTGCAGTTATCTGGACTGGGAGCCCGAGCCCTCGGTGCTCAGTGTCGCCAACGTGCAGCACCTGGCCACGATGCTGGAAGGCCAGCTCAGCGACCCACGCCCAAACGTGCTCGAACTTGTCCGAGCACTCTCGCCTACTCCCGCGCTCGGCGGCTTCCCGAAGCCTGAGGCGCTGGCGCTGATTGCGCAGGCCGAGGATTTCGTACGCGGAAACTACGGCGGCGCCGTTGGCTGGGTGAACGCAGTCGGCGACGGAACGTGGGCGGTAGCAATTCGCTGCGCTGAGCTCTCCCCGGATCGACGATCCGCCAGGCTGGTTGCCGGTGGCGGCATCGTTGCTGAAAGCGAACCACTCAGTGAGCTGGCCGAGACACAGGCCAAGCTGCAAGCGATGCTCTCCGCCATCATCCGTCCCTAACGCAAGCTGCCACACGAAAGCTTCCAGAGCTTCCAGTCTCCGCTGGCCACGTCGGTGAAACCATGCTCTTGACGTGGGGATGCGGGTCGACTGGCGGGCCCGGCCCCGACCTCGGGTATCCATTGTTGCTACTCGGTAACTCCAGTTACCGCTTCGGCCACTGCTGCGTTGAGTTGGCCGTGGACTCTTACGTTTTCTGCTCGATCGGTGGCTACCCGCACTACCGCTACAGCCGGGTTCGCCACTGCGGCTCGCAGCTCGTCTGCTGTTGTCACGGTGACACCAGACAAGCCATGTGCGGCGGCCAGAGCTAGCAGGTCGGTGCCGTGCGGGGTACCGAACAGCTGCTCGAATCGTTCGCCCGACAGGGTGGTGGCCTGGGGCAGGAACGAGAAGATCCCGCCACCGTCGTTGTCGGTGACCACGATCGTCAACGGGAGACCGCGCCCCGCGAGTGCTGTCAGCGATGACTGGTCGTGACAGAACGCGACGTCGCCGAGGTACACGACGGTTGCTTCGCCAGTCGCCAGCGCAACGCCCACGCCGGTGGCGATCACGCCATCAATACCGTTTGCGCCCCGATTCGAGTACACCGTCGTGCTCACGCCGGGCTGACCGAACCACTCGACGTCGCGCACTGGCATCGAGGACGACACCACCAATTGCGCATCAATACTGCTCAGCACTCTCGCAGTACCGGGCTCGGTCAACGATTGGGCAAGTGTTGCCTCGAACGCGTCGTGGGCCTGGCGGTCAGCATCCATCCACTCAGCGAGCCACGCCGTGCCGGTGGCGCCCGACACCCTCGGTGCCAACTCGTTGCACACCGTCGAGGGCTGGCCGTAGATCCGTTCGGTCACGATGCCCAGCGGGTCGATGGTCCGCTGCTGCGAATGCACCTGTACGTGCACGGCTCCCGACGCCTGCAGCCACTGACCGAGAACCTTGGATGCCGGAGCCTCACCAAGATGCACAACCGCGGTCGGAACGTGAGCCGAGGCGAAGGCTTCAGCACGAACCAAGGAGTCAAATGTCGACACGGCTTGAGGCAGATGTCGACAGCCGGAGCGAGGGTCCGCGAACACCGGCCACTGCAGGGCTTCCGCAAGAGCACCGACAGCAGACGCATCGTCCACACCGGCCCCCGCCACGATCACACCGCGCTGCTGGTCGATCATCGCAACCAACTCGGCAACGTCGGGGCGCATCATGAACCAGCCGTCGCTCTCGGCCAGAGGTACCTCCACAACGGTGGGCAACTGACCGGCGACACCGACAAGTGGCTCGCGGAATGGCAGGTTCACATGAACCGGACCCGGGTCGGCGCCGACCGCACTCATCCACCAGTCCGTCGCCAGGTCGCGCCACCGATCGAAGCTTTCAGCGGCCGCGACCCCCGGGTCGACGAAGCGTCGCACCACGCCGCCGTACAACTCGGTCTGGTCGATGGTTTGCGGGGCGCCAATCCCTTGCAGCTCAGGGGGACGGTCGGCCGTCAACACCAGCATCGGCACGCCTGAGAGATCGGCCTCGACCACTGCGGCATGGAAGTGAGTGGCGGCCGTGCCACTGGTGCACAGCAGAGCCGCGGGCACTCCGCTGGCGAGCCCGACGCCCAAAGCCATGAATGCAGCGCTGCGTTCGTCGTGCACGATCTGCACGTTCAGCTCACTACGCACGGCCAGCGCAAGTGCCATCGGCGTGCTGCGCGAACCCGGGGCAATCACGGCGTGGCGCAGACCAAGTAGCACCCACTGATCCACGAGGGCGGCGCAGAACGTCGCCTGCAGGTCCTGCGGCTGCATGTCAGGAACCTCGTGCGTCATGTCCGCCACGATACGGGCCTATCGTGAGCCACATGCGACCTTCGCTGACGGTAGAGATTTGGTCCGACGTGGTGTGCCCGTGGTGCTACATCGGAAAGCGACGCTTCGAGACCGCGGCCGCCCAACTGCGCGACGAGGTAGATCTGCAGGTCGTGTACCGGCCATATCAGCTGGACCCGACTGCCTCACCGGGCATGTCACAGCCGGTTGTTGAGGCGTATGCGAAGAAGTTCGGCGGGCACGAGCGAGCAACCCAGATCATCGATCACGTCTCCGAGGTCGCCGCTGGCGAAGGCCTCACCTTCCACATGGATAAGGCGTTGCGAGCCAACACTCTGCTTGCCCATCGAATGTTGTTCCTTGCCGAGGGAACCGGCCAGCAGTACGAGTTGAAAGAACGTCTGCTGAAGGCGTACTTCGTCGACGGACTCGACATCGGCAACCCAGACGCGCTCGCCGATTGTGCGGCCGAAGTGGGCATGAAGCGAGAGACCGTGCGGGCATTCCTCGACAGCGACGACGGCGTCGCTGAAGTTCAGGCGATGCTGCGAGTCGCCGCCGAGGCCGAGATCACCGCCGTGCCCACGTTTGTGTTCGACGGCCGATGGTCGGTGCCCGGCGCACAGGACCCGGAGACCTTCGTCAACGTCATCCGTCGGCTACTGCAACGCAAGGAGGAGAGCACCAATGTCTGAGTGGCGAAAACTTTCCGGGGCACTTGCTGCGGAGCAACTGGGTGTGGACGGCGCACCGCGAATGACCTTCGTGCACGGCTTCGCCCAGACCGGCAACTCGTGGAAGCCCATTGCCGAATACTTCGCCAGCCATGGCTTCCTGGTCACTGTCATCGATTTGCCAGGCCACGGCGGCTCTGCACAGGTCCGCGCAGACCTTCGGCGCACAGCTGACATGTTGTCCGCAATCGGCGGCGCCGGCACCTACGTCGGCTACAGCCTTGGCGGGCGGGCATGCCTGCACCTTGCGCTGATGTATCCCCACCTGGTTGAACGACTGATCCTGGTCGGAGCCAATCCAGGCATCGTCGACGCTGGGCTGCGCGCCGAGCGTCGCGACGCAGACAACGCCCTTGAAGCGCGCATGAACGAAGTCGGGCTGGAAGCGTTTCTGAAAGAATGGGCCGCACAGCCGCTGTTCGGTGATCTGCAACTCACCGACGAGCAGCAAGCCGATCGGCTACGCAACACCCCGGACGGTCTTGGTTCCAGTCTGCGTCTGGCGGGCACCGGCGCGCAGGGTTCGCTGTGGCCACGCCTCCTCGAGCTGAACATGGACGTGCTGGCAATCGCTGGCGCCAACGACGACAAGTTCGCCGCCATCGCACGTCAGATCGCTGACGCAGTCCCCTCGGGGCGGTTCCTGCTGATTCCCAACGCGGCGCATGCCGCGCACCTGCAGCAACCAGAGGCGGTCGCTGCAGCGATCACTGGCTTTGTCAGCTCGGCGCCCGAAACGATCGGCCGCTTGAACTAGCCGCGCTGAACGATGATGAACCACACCGGCATGAGGCACAAGCCGACGATGCCCAGGATGAAGCCTGCCTGCGCCTGGCCGCGGTTGGTGTAGGCGCCGGGGTTGCGGTCGATCTCGTTGCGCGACTGAAGTCCGAACACAATCGCCAGGACAGACAGCACGATCGGGCAGAAAATGATGCCGACGATGCCGAGCACCATCGACGCGGTGGCCTTGCCCATGGAGCGAGGCGGAGATTGACCAAAGCCGCCGTAGGGCTGGTAGCCGGGAGGCGGACCCATTGCGGGCGGGGGCGGAGGCGGCATATCAGTCATGCTCGGACAGTACCTGACGGACTCAGCCGGATACGGCAATACCCAGGGCCGCGAGCAGCCCCGTGAGCAGTTGAACCTTGCCGGTGGCGCCGAGTACTGGGATCAAACCAGCCCCCTTGGCGCCGCCACGAATGGCCCGTACCGCGGGAACGGACACGGCCACGCCGAAGAGACCGAGCAGCGCGAGCGGACGGTCCACCACGGCGATCACGACGAGCAGCGCCCACGCTGCGCCGAGAAGCCCGAAGTACAGCCAGCGAGTGCGAGCATCACCCAGCCGCACTGCCAGCGTTCGCTTGCCAACATCACGGTCGGTCGGAATGTCACGAAGGTTGTTGACCACGAGTAGCGCACAGGCGAGAAAGCCGGCCGCACACCCGGCCAGCCACGCGACGGCGTTGATGCGTTCGCACACCACGAAGGTCGTGCCGGCAGTTGCAACCAGGCCGAAGAAGGTGAACACGAAAACTTCCCCGAGCCCGAGATAGCCGTAAGGCTTGGGACCGCCGGTGTACCCCCACCCGGCCAGCAACGCGGCTGCGCCCACGACGAGCAGCCACCACGAGGTGACAGCTGCCAAGGCGAGGCCCGCGACCGCCGCGACACCGAACGCGGCCAACGCAGCCTTCTTCACCGAGGACGGCGACGCAAGCCCACTACCTACCAGGCGGACCGGACCGACGCGGACGGCATCGGTGCCACGCACGCCGTCGCTGTAGTCGTTGGCGTAGTTGACGCCGACCTGCAGCGACAGACTGACCACCAGCGCGGGCGCCACACGCCACCACACGGTGCCGACCTCACCAACGGCAGCGGCCGCACCAAGGGCAACGGGTACCACCGCTGCGGGGAGGGTTCGTGGACGAGCGCCAAGCAGCCATCGGTTCATCGCCGCCATTCTCGCCTAGTCTCGCCACCGTGCCTCATCTGGTCGCGATTGATCTTCCCGGCGGCCCCCAATTCGTCGATGCGTTGCGGCGCGAATGGGACGCTGGCAATGCGGTGCTGCCGGTGGATCGTCGCCTTCCTGGCGCTGCCCGGTCGGCTCTGCTGGCAGCCATGGCTCCCTCGGTTGTGGTCGACACCAGTGGTCGGCACTCGCTTTCCGACGGCCGCGACGTCGAGCCCGGCGACGCGCTTGTGATGGCAACCAGCGGCTCGACCGGCGCACCCAAGGGCGTCGTCCTCACTCACGAGGCGGTGGCTGCGTCGGCCGCTGCGACGACCCGCCGGTTGCGCATGAACGCGAGCGATAGGTGGCTGGCGTGTCTCCCGCTCTCGCACGTCGGCGGTCTCTCGGTGGTCACGCGCGCGATTCTCACCCACACTTCCCTCGTCGTGCACGACGGTTTCGACGTTGCTCGAGTCGAGGAAGCCGTCCGCGACGGGGTCACTGCTGTCTCGCTCGTTGCCACGGCGATGCAACGACTGGACCCATCAATCTTTCGCATCGTCGTGCTCGGCGGTTCACGCCCGCCCGCTGCGTGGCCGCCCCATGTACACACCACGTATGGCATGACGGAAACCGGCAGTGGCGTGGTGTACGACGGTTGGCCGCTCGACGGCGTCGATGTGCGAGTGACGGACGACGCCGAGGTTCACCTCCGCTGCCCGATGCTGCTGCGCGCGTATCGCGACGGCTCAACGCCGGTGGACAGCGACGGCTGGCTGCACACGGGAGACCTGGGCCGCTGGCTATCCGACGGGCGACTGCACATCGACGGACGCCGCGGCGACCTGATCATCACGGGGGGCGAGAACGTGTGGCCTGAGCCGGTCGAGGCTCTCGTCGCGCAACACCCTGGAGTCGCCGACGTGGCAATCGTCGGAATACCCGATACCGAGTGGGGTCAGCGGGTGACTGCATTCGTCGTGCCTCGCTCGGAACCGCCGACGCTCGCCGACCTCCGCGCACTGGTCACCGAGTCGATGCCCGCGTTCTGTGCACCCAAGGACATGCGTCTCGTCGAGTCGCTCCCTCGCACCGCTCTCGGCAAGGTGCAACGCCACTTACTGACGTCGCTCTCGGAGCCAGCGCCTTGACAGCGATATGGTGCCGCGCATGAGCGCAACTCCCACACTTGCAACGACGTCGGATGCGTCCCTTTCTGGCCGACTGGCCCTCGTCACCGGGGCAGCGTCCGGTATCGGCCGCAGTATCACTGAACGCTTTCTTGCTGACGGCGCCACGGTGTTGGCAGCCGACATCGATGCAGTGGGGCTGGCAACCCTTCATGATGCTCATGGTGATTGTGTCGTCCCAATGCAATGCGACGTCACGTCAGCCGAGTCCCTGGCCCTGGTCGGAGAAGAAGCTATTCGCCGCGGTGGGCTGCACATCGCCGTCGCCAACGCTGGACGCGGCACGTTCTCCAGCATCGTCGATCATCCGGTCGACGAGTGGCGGGCCATCATCGATCTGTGCCTTACCGGTGTGTTCCTCACGGTGCAGCAGGCCGGTCGGGTCATGGTCGACGGCGGCAGCATCATCACCATCGCCTCCTTGAACGCCACCCAGCCGTCCGCGGGCATGAGCGCCTATTGCGCTGCTAAAGCCGGCGTCGTCATGCTCACCGAAGTCGCTGCGATGGAGCTCGGGTCACGTGGTATCCGCGTCAACTCGATTGCCCCGGGATTGGTCGAGACCAACGCAACCAGCACATTCTTCATGATTCCCGGCGTCGTCGAAGAGTTTGTGGAGAACACCACCCTGGGCCGGTTCGCCCAGCCGAGCGACATAGCCGGCATGGCTGCGTTTCTGGCCAGCGACGACTCCTCATTTGTGAGCGGCGCAATGTTCCGCGTGGACGGTGGCGCCTCCACCAAGCGCTACCCAGACCTGCCCGCTGCGTTCGCGCGACTGGCCATACCGGCCGAGTGACTCGCAGCAGATTGCCAAGCGCCTACTGGCGGCTGTGGACGGCATCGGCCGTCTCGAATCTTGGCGACGGTGTCTTCGTCATCGCCTTGCCTCTGCTGGCCGCGCGCATCACTGACGATCCAGTCTCGATCGGACTGATTGCGGCGTTCTTCACAATTCCCTGGCTCCTCTTTGCGCTGCCCGTGGGTGTGATCATCGACCGCTCGGATCGACGCAAGGTGTTGGTCGTCGCCGACCTCTGCCGCGCCGCACTCGTCGGTGCTCTGGCACTCGTCATTGCGTTCGGGGAGGTGCAGATCTGGATGCTGTGGGCGCTCGCATTTGGTCTAGGCGTTGGCGAAGTGTTCTTTGACAGTGGCTCACAGACAATTCTTCCCGTCATTGTTCCCGATGAACACTTGGAACGAGCGAACGGCCTCTTCTACGCCACCGAAGTCGCTGCCAACACCTTCGTCGGCATGCCGTTGGGCGGCGCACTGATCGCCATTGCAGTGTGGCTGCCGTTCGGAGTTGATGCTGTCAGCTTCATCGTGGCCGCAGCCTTGGCCGCGACAGTGCGCGGCTCGTTCCGCCCAATCCAAGCACCGTCGAAGTCGACGAGCACCAGTCTCCTTACAGAGATGCGCGGCGGCCTGCGCTGGCTACTCGATCACGGCCTACTGCGCAGCCTGGTCATGGTGGTCGCTCTCATGAACCTTGCATTCGCCGCCACTCAGGCAACATTCGTCCTTTTCGCCAAGGACGAACTCAACATCTCGGAACGTGAGTTCGGGTCACTGCTCGCCTTGGTTGGAGTTGGCGCGCTTCTGGCCGGTCTCACAGGCGGCAAGATCATCGATGCCATCGGCCGGCGAACTGCGATGGTGGCCGCGTCGCTCGTTCCCGCCATCACGAGCGCACTCATTGGCCTGTTTCCCTACACGTGGCTGGCAATTCCGCTGACTGCAATGCAGGCGTTCACCACAACTCTGTGGAGCATCCTCGCGGTCTCGCTCCGGCAGTTGATCGTGCCCCCACCCCTGTTTGGTCGGGTCAACAGCATCTACCGCTGGATCAGCACTGGCGCGATGCCCCTCGGCGCCCTGTTCGGTGGAGTGTTGGCCGCCCAATATGGCCTGCGCGCCCCCTACTTCGCCGCCTCAGGTCTACTGCTACTCGCGTCGGCAGCCGTCATCAGTCGGCTCACCAGCAGCGCAGTCGCGGCCGCCATCGTCCTTCGGCTCAACACTGGCTCGGCGGGTGATGCGACGCCGGTCGAAATTCTGCCCACGGAAACACCCACGGTTTCGATACTCGACGACACGCCATTGTTGTTGATCAGAGATCCACTGGACGATCTGATCAACGACGATCTGCTGTAGCGCCCTAGGCGTGACCGGACTCGAGGTCTTCGTCGTGCTCGATGGTGACCTTGACCCGCCGAATGCGGCGACCCTCCATCTCGGCAGCAGCAAAGCGCCAACCGTCGTGCGAGATTGCCTCGCCAATGCCGGGAACGTGCTCGAGCGTGGCGAAGAGAAAGCCCCCGACCGTGTCCCAGTCGTCGTCGGGAATCGAC
>JANOYI010000276.1:0-6370 GCA_031428795.1 Ilumatobacteraceae bacterium
CGCGACCCCGCCAAGCGGGCGGCGATCGGTGAGATCTATCGGCAGTGCTACGCCATCTACAGCCAGATGGACGGCATTTACATCGGGTCCATCGACAAGGGTGCCGACGATGCAAACGCGCAGCAGCAACGCAGCGCAACCTCCGCGGACTTCCTCGGCGAGCGGATGGGCGATGCGCCCGCTCTTGTGATTGCGTGCACCGCTGGTCGAGCAGATGGGTTGCCGGCAATGATGGCTTCCTCGCTTCTCGGCAACGCGTTGCCGGCAATGTGGAGCTTCATGCTTGCCGCACGCGCCCGCGGGTTGGGAACGTGTTGGACAACGATCCACCTGATGATGGAGCAGCAGGTCGCCGACGTGTTGGGTATCCCGTTCGACAGCGTGCAGCAGGTGTGCCTCAGCCCGCTGGCGTACACGGTGGGCACTGATTTCAAGCCAGCAGCGCGTCCTTCCGCCGACAGCATCATCCACTGGGATCAGTGGTGACGCTCGCCGCCGACTTGCGTGCGCACGCGCTGGCAGCCAAGGGTTTCATGCCGCCAGATGAGGGCGACGCGCTGTACGCGGCAGCAGTCTCTGCTGGGGTTGCAGTTCCCGGCTTACCGTTTTTGGAAGTCGGTTCGTATTGCGGCCGCTCAACCGTGTGGCTCGGTGGTGCGGCGCGGGCGGCAGGCACCGTCGTATTCGCTGTCGATCATCACCGCGGCAGTGAGGAGAACCAGGCCGGGTGGGAGCATCACGACACCTCGGTTGTCGACCCGCGCACGGGAAAGATGGACACTTTGCCGACGTTCCGCGACACCATCCATGACGCCGACCTCGAGGACGTGGTGTTCGCCGTCGTGGGCGAGTCGCCGGCGGTCGCGGCGCGTTGGGGCTCGCCGCTGGCGTTCCTTTTCATCGATGGCGGACACGGCGACGAGCCCGCACGGCTGGACTACGAGGGCTGGACGCCGCACGTCGTCATCGGTGGCACGCTGGCCATTCACGACGTCTTCCCAGACCCTGTCGACGGCGGCCGACCGCCGTATGAGCTCATTTATCGACCGGCCATCGAGAGCGGGCGGTTTGAGGAGATCGGGGCCACCGGCAGTCTGCGCGTCCTTCGTCGGGTCGGCTGATCTACGAACTCTAGGATTCGGCAATGTCGACGCCGCTCGACTGGGCGTCAGCCGAACTGGACGCCTTGGGCGAGCGGCAGTTCGTTGCTGTAGTTGATGGTGTTGGTGGCCCGACGCATGTAGCCCTTCCACGAATCGCTGCCGCTCTCGCGGCCGCCACCGGTGGTCTTCTCGCCGCCGAACGCGCCGCCGATCTCGGCGCCGCTGGGACCGATGTTGACGTTAGCGATACCGCAGTCACTGCCCGCTGCGCTGCAGAAACGCTCGGCCTCGCGCACGTCGGTGGTGAAGATGCTGCTGGCCAGACCCTGGGGTACGTCGTTCTGCAGGTGAACCGCTTCGTCGAAGCTGTCATAGCTCATCACGTACAGGATCGGAGCGAACGTCTCGGTCGCCACGATCTCCGTCTGGCCCGGCATCACCGCAATTGCCGGGCGCACGTACGCAGCTGCTGGCGCTTCCTCGGCAAGGTGGCGCTCGCCGCCCACCAACACGGTGCCGCCATCTGCCTGCGCGGTTGCCAGAGCTGCCGACATGCGGTCGAACGCAGTCATGTTGACCAGCGGACCGACAAGCGTTCCATCCTCGAACGGGCTGCCGACGGGCAGGCTGCCAAACGCAGTGGCCAGCCGACTGGTGACTTCGTCGAGCCGCGACTGATGCACGATGAGACGGCGCAAGCTGGTGCATCGCTGGCCAGCTGTGCCGGCAGCAGAGAAGGTGACGCCGCGCACGACCAGTTCCATGTCGGCGCTTGGCGCAATGACTGCGGCATTGTTGCCGCCCAGTTCCAGAATGCTGCGGCCAAAGCGGCTAGCGACTACGGGGGCAACCTTGCGGCCCATTGCGGTGCTGCCGGTGGCGCTGACAATCGGCACGCCCTCGTGTGCCACCAGTTCGGCGCCGGTAGTGCCGTCACCCAGAAGCACCTGGTTGAGATTGGCGGGCACGTCCATACCGGCGGTGGCACGTTCGAACAACGCATGCGTCGCCATCGCCGTCAGGGGGGTGAGCTCGCTGGGCTTCCAGATCACTGGGTTTCCACACACCAATGCGAGAGCCGCATTCCAGCTCCACACCGCCACCGGGAAGTTGAAGGCGGTGATCACCGCAACCGGGCCAAGCGGGTGCCATTGCTCCATCAGCCTGTGCCCGGGTCGCTCGCTGGCGATGGTGAGCCCGTGGAGCTGACGGCTGAGACCGACGGCGAAGTCGCAGATGTCGATCATTTCCTGCACCTCGCCGAGGGCCTCGCTCTCGATCTTGCCGGCCTCCAGCGTCACGATGCGGGCAAGGTCGGCCTTGTGAAGTCGCAGTTGCTCTCCCAACCGACGGACGAGCTCCCCGCGTAGCGGGCCGGGTGCTGTGCGCCAGGTGGAAAAAGCCTCGGCCGACTTGGCGACCATCGTGTCCACGTCGTCGGTGGCTGCCAAGAAGCCGAGCGTTGCACCGGTGATGGGCGTGCGGGCACCGTGCGGGCCAGCGCCCATCGGCTGCGCGCCACACGCCTGCAGTGCGTCGTTTGCCAGTGTGAAGAGGTCGTCAGTCGTCGGGAAGCTCACCCCTTCATCGTGCCACGCCGCACACGGTTTCGGTGCTGTCCTCTGTACAACTGGTATCGAATCAGATACCATCAATTTCGTGGATGTTGACGTGGTGCTTCGAGGTGGCAGGACGCGTGGCTCTTGGTCGCTGCGTGCGCTCGGACGGCGGGCGGAGACGTCACACGCGACGCTCGCCGCGTACGAGTCGGGCCGAGTCGCTCCGACCGCTGACACCCTCGACCGGGTTCTCGGCGCCGCTGGCTTCGAGCTGGAAGTCTCGTTCGTCCGTCGTCTCGTCGATGTCGAGTCGCGCGGCCAAGAACTACTCGACGTCCTCGATCTCGCAGAACAGTTTCCGGCCCGCCATTCCAGCACTCTGCGCTTCCCGGTGTTCGGCCGCCAATGAGCTCGTTGGCCGACAAGATCGTCGCACTTCACGACGCGTTCGCTGCGGGTCGGCTGCCGCACGCGTTCGGTGGGGCGCTCGCTCTCGCGTGGTGCACGCATCGCGCGCGCGGCACCATCGACATCGATGTCAACGTATTCGTCGCGGTCGACCGGGTCGACGATGTGCTCGCCGCATTGCCTGACGGAGTGATGCACGCTGACGCCGACCGAGTGCTGCTCGTTCGCGATGGGCAAGTGCGGCTGTGGTGGGAGACCACTCCGGTCGATGTCTTTCTGAACACCACCGCGTTTCATGAGGACGTGGCATTGCGTGCTCGCCGCGAGCGGTTCAACGAACGCGACGTGCCGTTTCTCGCGTGTACCGACCTCGCAGTATTCAAGGCGTTCTTCGACCGCACCAAGGATTGGGCGGATCTGGAAGAGATGGCTGAGACGGGGACGCTCGACCGTCAGCGGGTTATCGGTGTGCTCGCCGAATACCTCGGCCTCGACGACCCGCGCGTAGAACGTGTGTTACAGCTGCCGCATCACAGCTGATGGGCGAGCTGGCGCGATGCGTCGTCGATCAGTCGTTGAAGGTGCACACCGCGATGCACATCGAGTTCATGACTGACGCCGGTGCGCACGGCGGCAGCGAACTCGCTGAGGATGGTGCGCTGTGCCGTTGCGAACTCGGCTGCAGACTTGTCGGCTGAGAACGCGCTGACATCGAGCGACAATTTGCCAGCCAGGCCGTGCACCTCGACGATCAGACCGCCAGCCTGCTGAGTTGTTGCGGAGAGTGCGGCTTGGCTGATGCGGCCGTTGTCGTGTTCGCACTCCAGCAGCACCAGCCGCTGGGGGTCGCCAGTGGCCTTGATGCTCACGATCGTGCCCAGCGCTGCGTCGAGGCTGTCGAGCACGTGCGGGCCGAGATCGAGCAGGCCGCCTTCCGCTATCCGCCACGGTGTCGCGAAATACGTGCCGGGCACGCAGCCGTCACCGAAGAACGCTGCCCGTCCGCCGTATGAGTCGAAGGCTCGGGCTTGGGACATGAACTCGCGTGTCGAGTCGAAGTAGCGGTTGGTGAAGATCACCTGCGAGATGACACCAGCCTCATCGATGGCAGCCGCGAGAGCCTCTGCCTCTGCCAACGTGCTGCCCACCGGCTTGTCCAGCAGTACCGCCAGGCCGGCGTTCGCGGCCTGAGTGGCCAACGTTGCTTGCACGGATGGCGGCACGCTGAAGGTGACGGCATCGCACGCAGCGAAGAGCTCGTCGAGATCCGTGAAGGCGCGCACCTCGTGGTGCTGTGCCAGTTCGGCCGCAGGCTCGGGGCGGCGCGACCAGATGCCCACAAAGTCCACATCCTCGGAGGCTGCCAGCATCGGCCCCGTGAACATGTGCGCCCACGGCCCAGCCCCCACCAACCCCATCCGCAAAAGCTCAGTCATACAGCAACAATGCCACGCCCGCCGGACAGGTCAGCGTCAGTCGGTGGGGCGGGGGACGAAGACGTTGGCGGCGGCGCTGGCGCCGGAGATCGCGTCGGCGGCGAGAATGACCGCGGCACCGGTGTAGGCGCTGGTCTCGTCGGGCGGGAAGCGCACCAGCGACGGGTACACGATGCCTGTGTGGTACGAACCATCGTCACAACGGTGTGGCCGCGTCCATGCGAGCAGATCGGTGGCGGTCGAGAAGTCGCCAATAGCAGCGTGTGCAATCGATGCCTCAGCGGTTTCGCTGGCGGTGACCCACGGCTCGTCGCTGACGCAGCGGACGCCCATGCCTTCCATCGCAAACGTCGACCAACCGTCGGCCAGACGTGACTTGGCCTGCTCGCCGGTCATGCAGCCGGCCAGCACCGGGTAGTACCAGTCCATCGCCCAGCGGTCCTTGGGCTCGAACGCATCGGGATGATTTGCGACCACATCAGCCAACAGCGAACCGGCCTCGCACCAGTCTGGGCGTGGCTCGTTGATCAGCTCGGCGAGCTGAGCCCCGCAACGCAGCGCGTGCGAAATACTGGACGAGCCGGTGAGCAATGCGTAATCCCATGGGCGCTCATCTTCGGTGCATGCCCACAGCGGCGTGCCGTTGGGCTTGCGCATGCCCAGCACCCAGTCGAGCGAACGCTGCACGGTCGGCCACAGGTGGTCGACAAAGCCACGGTCCCACGTGCACAGCCAGTGGTGCCACACGCCGGTGGCGATGTAGGCGCACACATTGGTGTCGAGCTTGGCCTCCTCGACCGATCCGTCGGGAAGGTAGTAGTTCCACCAGCTGCCGTCGGCCCGCTGGATGTCGACGAGCCATTCGTAGGCCCGCTCGGCTGGCGCGTGCAGCCCGGCGACGTCGAGCGCCATGGCTGTCTCGACGTGATTCCACGGGTCGCAGTGACCGCCGGGGAACCACGGGATCATGCCGGTGTCGAGCTGCAGCGAGGCAATCGACTCGGCGGTCTGCACCACTTCGTCGGCGCTGAGCACGCCTTGCAGGTCGGGGACGCGGCTCACTAGCCCGAAATCCCTGCGGACGTGTGCGCCATCTCTGCGGACTGGTCTGCCATCCCTGCGGACAGCTTCTGCCCGTACACGATGAAGCTCTTGCCCATCACGGGGGCCAGGCCGCGCTCGAGCAGTGCCATCGACTTCGGTTGCTCGGTGATCTCCCACTCGAGCAACTTGCGATAGCGGGTGACCAACGGATGGTCGTTGTCGCGCGGGCCAACGGCGCACTTCAGCCACCAATACGGCGAGTGCAACGCGTGCGCGTGATGGCTGCCCAACACCTTGAGGCCAGCGGTACGTAGCTTGGCCTTCAGCTCGGTGGCGCTGTAGATACGAACGTGCCCGCCAACCGACTTGGGGGCGTGGTACTGGTCGCTGAGCAGCCAGTTGATCTTCTCCGGATACCACGTGGGCACGGTGGCGGCGAACGTGCCGCCGGGCTTCAGCACCCGCACTAGTTCGGCGATGGCGGAGACGTCGTCCTGGATGTGCTCGAGCACTTCGCTGGTGATGACGCGATCGAACGAGCCGGTGGCGAACGGCAGCCGTGTGGCGTCGCCCTGCAGCGCTCCGACGTAACGCGACTCGGGGATCTCGCCCGCCTCGACCATTGCGCCGAACGTGCCGCGGGTAGCGATCACTTCGTCAGCCATGTAATCGAGCGCCACGATGTTGGCGCCGCGCCGCGCGATCTCGAACGCATGACGGCCGAAGCCGGCACCTGCGTCGAGCACGAGATCGCCAGCCTGCAGGCCCAGCTCGTCGAATCGGATAGTGAGCAAGAGCTATGTGGTCCTTTTCTGGTGCA
>JANOYI010000277.1:0-2005 GCA_031428795.1 Ilumatobacteraceae bacterium
GGCACCCGAGTACCAGCGCACACTCTTCGATCGCATCTGGGAGGCCGGGCAAGAATTCGGCGTCGGCCTGTTCGGCTTTCGCGCACTCATCACCATGCGACTCGAGAAGAACTTCGGAACCTGGTACCGCGAGTACCGCCCTATTTACACGCCGCTAGAAGCAGGCATGGATCGCGTGCTCAAGTTCGATCACGACTTCATCGGCCGCCAAGCAGTCGAGGCCGAGGTCGCGGCCGGCGGCCCGAAGCGGAAGCTGGTGATGTTCGAAGTCGACGTCGACCCGGAGCGACCGGCCGACGTGCTGGGCGACGAACCCGTGTGGCACCGCGGTCCGAACGGCAGCGAGGTCGTCGGCTGGATCACCAGCGGCGGCTACGCCCACTACAGCGGTGTATCACTTGCGCTCGGCTACATCCCCGCCGAACTCGCCACGGACGGCACCGACTTCGAGATCGAAATCATCGGCCGTCGTCGTCCGGCCACCCTGCGTCACGAGCCAGTGCTCGACCCACAGGGACTCCGCATGCGTGCGTAAGCGCATCATGATGCAGTGATGTATACTCATCTCTGTGCGCACGACTATTGATCTTCCCGACGAAATCCACGCATTGGCCACGTCTGTCGCACGAGACCGCGGTTGCACGCTCTCCACAGCAGTGGTCGATCTCATCAAGCGTGGCATAGGCAGCCACGTGCGAGTGGAGCACGTCGATGCCCGCACCGGCTTTCCTCTTCTCGCCTCAGGCCACGCCGTCAGCAGCGACGAAGTCCGCGATCTTCTGGACGAGGAATGACCTACCTTCTCGACGCCAATGTCTTGATTGCGCTAGTCGACCCGGATCATGTTCACCACGACGCGGCAGGAAACTGGCTCGCCAGTCACGACCGACCATTCACCACGTGCCCCACCACCCAAGGCGCCCTCATTCGCTACCTCCTTCGGCAGGGCCATTCGGCCGCCGATGCGGGACCAGCGTTGCGACGAATCGGTGGTTTGCCCCGCCATCGTTTCTGGCCGGACGACATGACGTTCTCCGCCGAAGTGCTCGTCGGCGTCGTCGGTCACCGACAGGTCACCGACAGCTACCTTTGCCACCTGGCCGCAGCACACGGCGGCAAGGTGGCCACCTACGACCGGGGTCTGGCCACCGCACATCCCACCCGTGCAGTACTCGTCCCTACCTCGTAACGGACGAGCCGACCGCAGGGCCTCCGTATGCGGGCGTGGAGCCACGCTGGCCCGCTCACAGCGAGGCGAGTCAGGCGGACGGGGCCGAAATGCTGACCGGGGTCTCCGCGAGTTGCTCAATAGTGAGGTGGCACTTGGTGAAGTGACCCGGCGTGATCTCCAGCTCACCCGGCTCGGTGACTTCGCACACGCCAGGCATGAAGCGGTGGCAACGAGTGTGGAACACACACCCCGATGGCGGGTTGGCCGGGCTCGGGATCTCGCCGTCGAGCGGAATGCGGGCAGTCGCCGAACCGTCGACACTCGGTACCGCCGACAGCAGCGCCTGCGTGTAGGGATGGTTGGGTCCGTAGAAGATGTCGTCGGTGGTACCCATCTCCATGATGCGACCGAGGTACATCACGGCGATCCGGTCGGCCAGATACCGCACGACAGCCATGTCATGGCTGATGAAGACGTAGCTCGTCTTCTGCTCCGACTGAAGGTCGGCGAGCAAGTTGAGGATGGCCGCCTGCACCGACACGTCGAGTGCGCTGGTGGGTTCGTCGCACACCACAATTCGCGGGTCGCCTGCGAACGCCCGAGCGATGGCGACGCGCTGCTTGAGCCCGCCGGAGAGCTGTCGCGGCTTGAGGTCGAGGTGACGCGGCGTGAGACGCAGGTGTGCGGCAAGCACCTCGACCTTGGTATTGGCTTCGGCTGCACCGATGCCAGTGAGCTTTCGCATGCTGCGCACCAGAATGCGCCGCACCGTCCAGCTGCGATTGAGCGCAGAGTCGGGGTTCTGGAAGATCATCTGCAGCGAGCGCTTGGTCT
>JANOYI010000278.1:0-20437 GCA_031428795.1 Ilumatobacteraceae bacterium
CGACCTGCACGTTCTGGTCGCGCTCGGACGCCAGTGGTCGAATCTGGCCGCCGATTCCGAAGTACTGATCGGCAAGTCGAATGACCTCTTCCTGGTCGAAGGCGGGTGGCGGGGAGTCGAAGACGGTGTCGGCCATGCGGAGCGAAGTATAGGTGGACGTCAGTTGCTGTCTAGAAAGTGACTAGCATTCTAGAATGGCGTTCAGCATCAAGAACGGCGAGGCCGACGACCTGTTGCGTGAGCTCTGCGAACGCACTGGCGAGAGCCTCACCACCGCCGTCACCGTCAGCCTGCGCGAACGGTTGGAGCGCGAACGTTTGCGCACCACGTCCAAGCGTGAGCGCATCGAAGCAGCGATCGCGGCGATGAGGGCACTACCCGTCATCAACGACGTTGGAATCGATGACATTCTGCAATGGGATGAGAACGGACTGCCGATATGAGGTTGCCGTCGCGCCCGTTGCCGATTGACCTTGCGATCGACACCTCGGCGCTGATCAGCATTCTCAATGAGGAGCCAACGTCCGCAGCGATCCAGGCAGCGCTGGCGGCAAGCACCGGCGCAGTCATCAGTACAGCGTCGTTGCTGGAGGCCGCAATGGTGGCATCGAACCGCCTCGGCGACGATGGCCCGGACGCTCTCGACAGGGTGTGTGTCAGCGCGGGCATCATCGCCATGCCAGTTGACGACCTTCAGTTGGCGCTGGCCCGCGAAGCGTTCGCTGCGTTCGGCAAGGGCAGGCATCCTGCTGCGCTCAACTTCGGCGACTGCTTCAGCTACGCGCTGGCAACCCACTTCGACGTGCCGCTGCTCTGTGTCGGCAACGACTTTGTGCAGACCGGCCTCAGGGTGTTGCCCGCAGCGCAGTAGGGTCGACGGCCGTGCCCGATCGTGTCGTCATCACCGGAACCGGGTTGTTCACCCCGCCGTTCTCCATCTCCAACGACGAGCTGGTGGCGTCGCTCACTGTCGCGATCGAGGCGTGGAATGAAGAGCACGCGACGGAGATCGCCGTCGGCGAATTGGCTGAGCGAGCGGTTCCCGACGCGGAGTTCATCGAGCGCGCATCGGGCATCAAGAGCCGCTACGTGATGGACAAAGTCGGCGTGCTCGACCCAACCCGTTTGAGGCCTCACCTGCCACTGCGCGGCGAGGAAGAACTTGGCCTGCAAGCAGAGATGGCACTGCCTGCGATCCACGAAGCGTTGGCGCAGGCCGGTCGGCGCGCCGACGAGGTGGACTGCGTGATCGTCGGCTGCTCCAACCTCCAGCGCGCCTACCCCGCAGTGGCCATCGAGATTCAGCACGCAATGGGTGCTGGTGGATGGGCGTACGACATGAACGTGGCGTGCTCATCGGCGACGTTCAGCATGCAGGCGGGCGTCGACGCGTTGCTCAATGGCTCGGCCAACTGCGTCGTGGTGGTGCACCCGGAGATCACGTCCGGCCACAACAACTTTGCGGCTCGCGACCATCACTTCATCTTCGGCGATGCCTGCACGGCAGTCGTGTTGGAGCGCGCCGGTGATGCGATTGCGAGCGAGCAATGGGAGGTGCTCCGCGGTCGGTTGGCAACGAAGTTCTCCAACAGCATTCGCAACGACTTTGGCTACCTGAACCCGTCGGAGGACGGCGAGCGCGACCCCAGCGAACTGGTCTTTCGTCAGCGCGGCCAGCAAGTGTTCAAGGAGGTGTGCCCGATGGTGGTCGGCCACATCAACGAACAGTTGCAGGCGCTCGCGCTGACGGCTTCCGACGTGCGCCGATTCTGGTTGCATCAGGCCAACTTGAAGATGAACCAGCTCATCGCCAAGGGCGTACTCGGGCGGCTGCCCGACGAGATCGAAGCGCCCGTCATCCTCGACCGTTATGCCAACACGTCGTCAGCCGGTTCCGTCATCGCCTTCCATCTCTGTCGCGCCGACCTGGCCTCGGGCGATATCGGGGTGCTGTGCAGCTTCGGCGCCGGCTACAGCATCGGCAGCCTGGTCATCCGCAAGCTGTAGGGCCGCTTGCATCACATCCTGATGCGCACGTTGGCGGGGTCGTAGAGCGGGCGCAGCGAGACGGTTGCTGCGTGCTCGGCGCCGTTGATCTCAACGGTCCACGAACCGGCCGCGAGCCAGGCGGGCGTGATGTCCTGGCCGTGGCCTTCGACCATCGCGAGGCCAACCGCACCACCCAGGCTGTGGCCATACGACCCCGCACGCAGGTAGCCGACGGGCACGCCGTCGCGGCGTACGACTTCGGCGTGGTACGTCAGCGGCTCGGGGTCTGTGAGGAGCACTGAGACCAGCCGCCGTTCGAGCGGCCCCGCGGCCCTGCGGGCGACCACCGCATCGCGGCCGACGAAGCCACCTGGCTTGTCCAGCGCCAGCGCGAACCCGAAGCCGGCCTCCAGCGGGCCGTCGGTGTTGTCGATGTCGTGGCCGTAATCGCGGTAGCCCTTCTCCAATCGCAGGCTGGCCAGAGCCTTCAGGCCGGCGTGACGCAGGCTGAACGCCGGCCCGGCCGCCACGATGCGGTCGTAGACGTGCACGGCCTGCTCGGTGGGCACGTACAGCTCGTAGCCCAGCTCACCCAGATAGGTGATCCGCACGCACAGCACGCGAGCAAACCCGAGGTCGATCTCGCGGGCGGTGCGAAACGGAAATGCCTCATTGGAAAGGTCGACGGTGGTCACGGACTGCAGCAGCGCACGCGAGTTGGGGCCCTGCACGTTGATCTGCGCGAATGCGCCGGTCACATCGGTGACGAAGGCATGCCTGCCAGCGGCGGCGCGAGTCAATTGCGATTCAACGTGGCGGTGTGCGGTGTCGGTCGCGACGACGAGAAACGAATCGTCGGCCAGCTTGGTGACGGTGAGGTCGGCCTCCAGCGTGCCGCGTTCGTTGAGCCATTGCGTGTAGGTGATCTCGCCCACGGGACCGTTGACGGCGTTGCCGGAGAGCGTGTCGAGCATCGCGCCCGCATCGGCGCCCTGCACGCGGAACTTCGACATGAAGCTCATATCCATCAACACAACCGCTTCGCGACACGCACGGTGCTCGGCTTCCCAATGTGCCCACCACGACGGGCGACCCCACGTGAGCGGTCCGGGCTCAGCGACCTCGCCTGGGCCTGCGTACCAATCGGCGCTCTCCCAACCGCTCACGTCTCGCATGTACGCACCCTGCTCGACCAGCCGGGCGTGCAACGGCGACAGCTTGGCGCCGCGGGCGGTGTGCAACGACTTGTTGGGGTAGTGGCATTGATACACCATGCCCAGCGATTCGACGGTGCGGGTGCGGCGATACTCGGGGTTCGACTGGTACGGCTGCAGGCGTGCCGGGTGCATGCCCGTCACGTCGGCGCCGGGGTCGCCGTCGACGATCCAGTGAGCGACCAGTCGGCCGAGCCCGCCGCCGGTGAGAATCCCGATGGAGTTGAGCCCGGCGGCAACAAAGTAGTTGCGGACCTCAGGGGCAGGGCCAATGATCGGCCGCAGGTCTGGTGTGAAGCTTTCCGGCCCGCAGAAGAACGTTCGAATGCCGGTGTCGAGCGAGAGGGGAACGCGCGACATGGCGGCTTCCACGTACGGACCCATTCGGTCCCAGTCGGGCTGAATCGACGTGAACGACGAGTCGGCCGGAATGGCGCCCACGTTCCAGGGCGCACATTTCGTTTCGAAGAGGCCGATCATCAAACCGCCGACTTCCTCGCGGTAGTAGCCGAAGTTGGCAGGGTCCTCGATGACCGGCCACGAAGGGTCGAGGTCATCCATTCGCTCGGTGATGAGGTAATAGTGCTCGGCGGCCTGCAGCGGAATCGACACGCCCGACTTGGCACCCAGTTGGCGCGCCCACATGCCGGCCGCATTGACGACGTATTCGCACTCGATTGTGCCCTGGTCGGTGACGACACCACACACTGCGCCGTCACGAGTGAGCACGTCGGTCACCGTGACACGCTGTGCGATTCGTACACCGGTTTGGCGGGCTCCCTTGGCCAGCGACATCGTTGCGTCGACTGGATTCACCCGGCCGTCGCCGGCTACGTAGAACCCGGCCAGCAGGTCGTCGGTGCGCGCGAGCGGAAACATATCGGCGACCTCGCGGGGTGAGAGCTCCTCTACGTCCACGCCGCAGTAGCGGTTGAACGTGGAGACCCGGCGGTACTCCTCCAGGCGGCCCTCGTCGGCGGCGAGTTCGATGAAGCCGACGGGTTTGAATCCGGTGGCAAGACCGGTCTCGGCCTCCAGACGGGTGTAGAGGTCGCGCGTGTATTTGCGCAGCTCAGTCGATGTCTCGCTGGTGGAGCCAAAGGTCACCATCAGCCCGGCCGCGTGCCAGGTGGTGCCACTGGTCAGCTGATCTCGCTCCAGGAGGACGGTATCGGTCCAACCCAGGTGGCCCAGGTGGTACGCAATCGACGTACCGATGATGCCGCCGCCGATCACCACGACGCGAGCGCGGGGCGGGAGCGATGATGGACTGGCTGAGAGCTGGCTCACGGTGACTCATTGAATCATGCAGGCGGTGTCGTCCTCCCCAATCTGCGTCATCCGGTCGGGATGACGACCTGACAGCCCGACGTTCCCACCGAAGAGTTCGCCGTGCGTGCTCCGGAGCGCGCAATGATGTCTTCTGTGACTCAACGACGTCGTATTGTCATTCTCGGTGGTGGTCCTGCTGGGCTGTCGGCTGCTCTCGCGCTCACCGACCCAACATTGCACCCCAACTGGCAGGCTGAGTACGACGTCACTGTGGTCCAGATGGGTTGGCGTGCCGGCGGCAAGGGCGCGACGGGCCGCAGCGGTACTCCGACTCTGCGCGATGGCGAATGGCGAATTGACGGCCCAGCGCGCATCGAGGAACACGGCATTCATCTGTTCGGCAACATGTACGTGAACGCGCTGCGCACGCTCGACACGTGCCTCGGCGAACTTCACCGGAGTGCTGGGGAGCCCATCAGTACTGTCGAGACCGACCTTACGGGCAGCAACTTCATTCAGCTTGCCGACTACTTCGGGGGTCGTTGGCACCTCACCCCGCAGCACCTACCGCACAACGATCTGCAACCGTGGGGGGCGGCTGACTACCCGGGCCCGCTTGTGCTGATTCGCGAAGTGTTGCGGCTCGCTGTCCAATTGTTGGAGGAGGCGCTTGGGTATGCCGGTGACGGCAACCTGCACCACCACAGCATCACGGAACGCATCGTCGTGCTGCGAGGACTGCACCGGCTGCATCACGAACAGCCCGTCATGCCCGACCCGGTGGTGCACGCCGCAGCGCTGCACGAACTCACCGCGGCGTCTGCATTCGTGAACGACATGATGCACGCCGGGATGCACGAGTCGCTCGACGAACGCACTGCGTTACTGCGCTCGGTGTACTGCCAACTGGAGTTGTACGCGACGGTCGCGCGAGGCGTCATTGCCGACGACATCTTTGGTCGCGGTATCGACTCCGTGGACGGCGAGAATTTCATGGATTGGTGCCGCCGCCACGGAATGAGTGAGACGGCGGTCAACAGCAGCCCGGTGCAGATGCCCGCGGAAATGTGCTTTCAGTTTCCCACCGGCGACACTGCCCGCGATCCGCAGTTCAGCGCCGCCGGGTTCCTCTGGTTCACATTGCGCCAGATCCTTGCGTGTGGCCAGGCCACGTACTGGTTCTCGCGCGGCACTGGTGACACCGTCGTCGCACCCTTCTATCGAGTGGCGGTACAGCGGGGCGTTCGGTTCCAGTTCTTCCGCAAGATCGAACACCTCGAACTCAGCGAGGACGGCGAAAGCGTCGTCGCGCTCCACCTCGGTGTACAAGCCACGACGAAGGGCGCAGTGCCGTACGAGCCGCTAGTGCGAGTCGACGACGGTACGTGGGCTTGGCCGAACAAGCCCATCTATGCACAGCTCGAGCAGGGTGAGGAACTGCGTGGGGCCGGCATTGATCTTGAATCATGGTGGAGCCCGTGGCAGCCCGTGGCCCGCGAGACGCTGCACGTTGGCGTCGATTTCGATGAGGTGGTTCTTGCGGTACCTCTGCCGTGCTTGCCGCATATCGCTCCTGAGATGGTCGCTGTCGCTCCTTGGCGCGAATCCGTGGATGCCCTAGGAGGTCTCGCCACGCTGTCGGCTCAGATCTGGACCAATCAAACCTCAGAAGAACTCGGTCTGCCGGCGCTCACCGCCACCGACCGTGTGTGCGGCGGTGCAGCGGTGCCACCGCTTGGCTTCGCCGACATGACTGATGTCCTGAAGGCGGAGCAATGGCGGATGCTCGGAGAGGATGCCCCGAAAGGCGTCTATTACTTCTGTGGACCGCTGCAGCACGAGGGGGTATGGCCGCCGTTCACGCAGATCGACACGCCGAACGCGGAGGCGCAGCGTGCGAAAGCCACGGTTGTGCAGTGGTTGCGGACAGCGACGTCCGTCTTCCCCGGGGCGGGCACGATGGCTGCGACTCCGCAGTCGTTCGACTTCGCCGCGCTGTGGTGCCCGCCGGAGACTCAAGGCGTTGGCGAGGCGCGGTTCGGCCATCAGTACTGGCGAGCAAACATCGACCCCAACGAGCGATATGTCCCGTCACCACCCGGTTCGGTGGGAGCGCGACCGAAAGCTTGGGAAAGCGGCTTCACAAACGTCGCTCTCGCGAGCGACTGGATCTTCACGGGCATCAACATCGGCTCCTTCGAGGGCGCTGTGATGTCGGGCCTGCTCGCGTCCTATGCACTCACCGGCAGCCCGGCGCTGCCTGACATTTCGGGGTACAACTTCGGACGTCCAGGGTGACGTCACTTTCACTACCGGGGTACGGCGCAATGCTGCTGGTGTCGTCGCAGGACGGCATCGGGACATGGTTGAGCGACGATTCGAGTGGGCGGGCAGTGCTCGTTCGTAGCCACTGCAGCGACTTGCCCAGTCCGGACGAACGAGACCGGATTCTCGAACGTGCGGATGTTGCTCGGATGGTCAGCCATCCAGCCATCGCAGCCTTCGTTGAGCTCATCGATCTCCCGACCCGCACGGCGCTGGTGGTGGCGCACCCGACAGGAAACCCACTCGCCGACGTTCGACCGACATCGCTGAACAGTGTTGATGTGTTGCAGGTCGCGATTGGTCTGCTGCCAGCACTCGCCGAACTGC
This sequence comes from Ilumatobacteraceae bacterium, assembly GCA_031428795.1. GTDB lineage: Bacteria > Actinomycetota > Acidimicrobiia > Acidimicrobiales > Ilumatobacteraceae > UBA668. The sequence goes on from JANOYI010000278.1 coordinate 7,128, forward strand.
ACGTGCACGGTGTCGGCCACGGAGGGATTGGCCTACCCAGTCTTTGGTACAACAGCGGTGAAGTGATGTTGGCGAGTCCTTGGACCGATCATCTGTGGCCATCGCCGCTCGACGATCAGGCATCACTGGCCGGTCTCATCAAGACGTTGCTGTTGCGTGCTGGATTGCGGCTTCCCGAGGGTGTGCGGACGGTGCTCGAGGCGGCGGAGCACTCGAACCCCGAACTCCGATACCGCTCCGTGGTGGGTTTGGGGCACGACCTGGAGCGCTGTCGCGACGAGTTGCGCAGGTTGGACATGTCGAGTCCGTTTGAGCTTTCCACCCAGGGATATGCCTTGGGTTGGCGCGACCCTGTGCGAGCAATTGGGCTCGAGCGCGTGGTTGCCGAACTGGGGGCGCAGGTCACAGCTACCCGGGAATCGGGGAAGCCCGCCGTGCTGGTGGTGGAGGGGCCGACCGGCATCGGCCGTTCGCGACTGCTCGCGGAATTCGGCCGGTCGCTTGCTGCGCAACAAGTCGCTCACGGTGCAGCTCAGTTCGCGCGCGGGGGCGGCGTCGAACCGCTGCGCGCGCCGCGGGAGGTGATTGCTCACTTCGTCGATCAGTCGATGGTCGGCCGCGCAGCGTCGCGTGAACGCTTCACTCAGCTGCTCAGCGAACGGCTCGGCGACGATGTTGCGGTTGCGGTTCGTCTCGCACCGTCGCTGACTCGTTTGTTGGGCGCTCGATCGGGCGTGCGCGAAGGCGGGGCGTTGGAAAAGGTTGCCCGCGTTGAGGCGGCAGCCCGCACGCTGGTCGAAACGCTGGGCGCTGGGTCGCCGCCGTTCGTTGCGTTGTTCGATGATGCCGAGAACGCCGACGAAGCGTCCTTGGCCATCTTCCGAGGTTTGCTCACGGTGCAGGCACCGATACTGATGGTGCTGGCCCGGCGGACTGACGCTGATCAGGTTGGGCTGAGCGAGTTGCTCGAGGTACTCCGCGACGGCGGCACGCCGGTCGTCACGCATGTCGTAGCGCCCGTCGATCAATCATCGATGCACGAGATGGTCAGTGAAGGCCTTGGCTTCACCGATGGCGCCGCTGGCCCCTTCGCTCAGGCGCTCTGGTCACGGTCGGGTGGCAATCCCGGTGTGGCAATCGCCGATCTCCACACGTTGCTCGCCGACGGCGAACTCGTCGTCGATCCTCGCAGTGCGCGCTGGACGTGGTCCAATGCGGCGCTGAAGACGGCGCCATCTCACGGAGTCGCTGACGTGACCCGGCAACGCATTGAACGGATCACTCCATCACATCGTCACGTGATGTGGGCCGCAGCGTTGGCAGGGCAGGTTGCGACCCCGACGGTGCTCGCCACCGCGGTCGACATCTCGCTCGACGCCACGATGTCGATCCTCGACCGGCTGAGTGCTGACCAATTGCTCGATTGGCGGGCGACAGGTGTCGTTGCCTTCCACGACGATGGTCTCCGTCGAGCTGCCGAACAAAGTCTTGATGGCCCAGGCCGTGGCGCACTCTGCCTCCGTCTCGCTCGGGCAGCGATGGCTGAGGCGCAGGGGAGAAGCGACGTCTCCGATGCAACTCGTTTCGAGGTGCTGCAACTACTCGCAGGTCATGAGCACGCTCTCCCTGCGGCGGAGGCTCGCGTGTTTGTTGCCTGGTGCGAAATCGCCGCTCGCGTCGCCCATCGCAGCGGCGGCTACGCAGTCGCGCTGGATCTTCAGCTTCGTCAGTTGGAAATGGCTGGCCCCAGTGCTTGGGAGGACGAGCCCGATGCGATGTTCGAGTTGCACCTGCGCATTGCCGAGAACGCTCTGGTTCTGGACCGCGTCGCGCTCGTTGACCAGATGCTGGACCAAGCGTGGGCCCGCAAGCCGTCGGCCATGCAACGAGTCCGAGCCCTGCGGCTATTGGGTAACCGCTGGTGGACGAGGCAAGACCAGTCGGGAGGGCTCGCCGAGATACACGGGATTCTCCGTGAGTTGGGTGAACACCTTCCAACACGACCAACGATTGCTCACGTCGCTCTGGAGTATTTGGCGACGCGAAGGGCGCTGCGCGGCCGCAACCCGGAGTCGTTCGTGACCGCCCCTTCGCTGCAGGACGAGCGAGTGCGGGCAACACTTGACACGATGCTGAGCGGCGTGCACCTGGCGTACACGACCGAGCCGCTCACTCATGTTCTGCTCGTGCTGCGCGGAATTCGCATATCGGCCAGTCATGGGGTGAGCAGTGCGAGTTCCTACTTCGTCGCCGGTTACGGCCTTTTACTGTGCGGGCTCGGCCGCGATCTGGAGCGTGGGCTCGGCTTTGGTCGCGCGGGCATCGAGCTGTCAAACCGCACCGGCCGCCATGTGCACACGATGGTGGTCTTCGCTCACAACGGTTTCGTGCGACATTGGGGTGAGCCATTGCCGGCAACAATTGAGCCGTTGATCGGGGAGTATCGGCAGGGCCTGGTCACCGGTCGCGGAGGTTACGCCCACACATGCGGCACATTTGCCGTGTTGCATTCCTTGCTCAGTTCGCGCTCGCTTCCCCGTGTCGACGAGATGGCCGAGGAGATGACGGCGGAGCTGGAGCGGATTGGTGAGGGTGCTTTCGCACAGCGGGTCAAACTGGTTTCGCAGGCGGTGGCCGACCTACGAGATGGTCTACATGCGGACGAGGTACTCAACGGTCCGCACTTCGCAGCGGAACAATGGGCTGCTGCGAAGGACCGGCGGGGAGAGTTTGCGGTGGTGGTGCACACCGTTCGCGCAATGGTCGCTCTGGCGTACGACCGACGCGAAGATGCGGCACGATCCGTCCGCGCTGCGAGCGGACACGTGCGTACTGCTCCAGGCCAGGCGATCGTGGGGGTGCATTGGTTTCAAGTGGCGCTGCTGCATGAGCTCGGTGCGGACGTTTCCTGGCGTCAGGCGCGTCGCGCCGAACGTCAGCTTCGCCGAGCCGCTCGGGTGAACCCTCATGAGTACGCGCATCGCGTGGCGCTGCTGGACGCGCTGGCCGCCGGCGCCTCGCCAGCCCAGTTCGATGCCGCCGCAACAATCGCCCGCCAGAACGACGCGCTGGCCGATCTGTGCACAATTGCGCATGTTGCTGCACGTCGCTCGAAAGACCCGACGGACCAGAACCGATGGCAGGCAATGGCCGTTACCGCGCTGCGCGCGTGGGGCGCCGAGGGTGTTGTCACCGCATATGACAGCCGACGAGTGACCGCCGACGAGTGACCGCCGACGGGCGGCCACCAGCAAAGGCGTAAGGTGGGCGTATGAAGGAACTCATCTATCACCGCATGTTGCTGCCAGCAGTTGAGCGCAATGCCGATCGACCCTGTGCGACCAACACGTCGAACGGCTTTACAACTACCTACGCGCAGCATCTTGACCGCGTGAGCCACCTCATTGGTGGCCTCCGTTCGCTGGGCATTGGCCGCGGCGATCGGTTCGCGGTCATGACGTTGAACTCTCCTGAGTACCTCGAGCTGTACCACGCTTCGTTCCTCGGTGGCGGGGTCATCAACCCGCTCAACCTTCGTTTCGCGCCCAAGGAGTTGGCCTACGTGCTACGCGACTCCGGCACGAAGACCATTTTCGTTGACTTCTTGTTCGCTGGCTTGATCGACAAGGTGAAAGAAGAAGCTGGCATCGAACACGTTGTTCTCGTCGGCCAGGGCGACGTGCCCCACACGGTGAAGTACGACGATCTGCTGGCGTCCAACGCGGTGATCCCCGACGAGGGTGACGAGACGGACCCGGTTGTTCTGATGTACACCGGTGGCACGACGGGACAGCCCAAGGGTGTGATGCTCGATCAGCGCGCCGAGATTCTCAACGCGTATCACGTGATGATGACGCTTCGAATGCATCGCGACACGGTCAACCTGATGCAGACACCGATGTTTCATGCGGCCTCGATGTTCAGCATTCTGGGCGGGCCGGCGCTTGGCGCGACGTCGGTGATCGTGCCCATGTTTGATCCGAAGGCAGTGATGGCTGCGGTGGAGGAGTACCAGCCGACGGTCACCGTGATGGTGCCCACCATGATCGGGTTGACGATGGCTCATCCCGAGTTCCGTCCCTCGGGCCTCGCCAGCTTTGACGACCTTGTGTACGGTGCCTCGCCGATGCCGCAGGTGCTCTTGGAGAAGGTGTTGGGGTTGTACCCGGACATGAACATCTGGCAGGGCTATGGGATGACTGAAAGCAGCAGCGTGCTGACGTTGCTGGGCCCCGAGGAACACCGCGCAGGTGGCCAGTACCTGCGTTCCGCCGGGATGCCGTTACCCGGCGTGGTTCTGAGTGTTCAAGACGAGCAAGGCAACATGCTCCCGACGGGAGAGACCGGCGAGGTGTGCGCACGTGCCGGCAACTTCATGGTCGAGTACTGGAACAAGCCGGAGGCCACCGAGGAAGTGTTCCGCGATGGCTGGTACCACAGCGGCGACGCCGGGTACCTCGACGCCGATGGGTACCTGTACTTGGTCGATCGCGTGAAGGACATGATTGTCACTGGCGGCGAGAACGTGTATTCCACCGAAGTGGAGAATGCGCTCGCCTCGCACCCAGCGGTCTTGCAAGTCGCAGTCATCGGCATTCCCAGCCCGCAGTGGGGCGAAGCGGTACATGCGGTGGTCGTGCTCCGCGATGGCGTCACCGTCGCCAGCGACGAACTGATCGCACATGCACGTGACTGGATTGCTGGCTACAAGGTGCCCAAGAGCATCGAGTTCCGCGCCGAGCCGCTGCCGCTCTCAGGCGCCATGAAGGTGCTCAAAAAAGACCTTCGCGCCCCGTACTGGGAAGGACACGACCGCAAGGTCAACTAGTCCCGTCGGGTTCGCCCGTCGTGACGGCTCGCGAGAGTGGCACGGTCCGCCGCCCATGGGTGGGCTTTCATGCCGGTTGTGTCCGGTCTGCCCACCCTTGGGCGTGGAAGGGTGCCAAATCTGCGGAGGCGGTACAGTCCGGGCGGTGAGGGACTGGCTGGTGGCTGCCGACGATCGGACGGGCGCGTTCGAGGCCGCCGGGCTGCTCGCCCGCGTGGTCGGGCCCGTACGAGTGACAGTGGGCGGCGCTCCCGTCGGCAGCGGAGTCGTCGATCTCCGGTCGCGAGCGCTCTGCGCTGCTGACGCCGCGGCGCTGGCGGCCGCAGTCGAGCGCTCGCCGTCGGGGTGGTCGGCGCACAAGATCGATTCCACGCTGCGCGGGAACTGGGCGGGGGAGTTGCTGGCGCGTCAGGCGGTGTCGGGTCGACGCGTCGTGATGTTGCCCGGCTGGCCAGAATTGGGACGCACCTGTGTGGACGGCATCGTGCGAGTGCATGGTGAGCCCATCGGGCGCCCTGCCGATCAGCTGCCCGGCGCCGACGGCTTGGCCGATGTCGCGACATTGCGCTCATGGCTCGCGGGCGCTCGCGCATTCGCTATCTGCGACGTACCCGATACCGACACGATGCAGGAACTCGTGGAGGTTCTCGCCGGTGCGGAAGTGCTAGTCGCCGGGCCGGGCGGGCCAATCGGAGCAGCCTTCGCCGCCCGCCACCCCGCTATGGCTAGCCCGTCGCCGTCGCCCGCACTCGGGGCTGCGATCGCGGTGGTGTGCGGCAGCGCCAACCCGGTCTCGCACGAGCAGCTACGGCGCCTGTCGATCGCTCGACCCGACATCGCCATCATCGCGGTGCCCCCGGCCGCCGGCGAGCTGCGGCACGACGTCGCCAAGGCGCTTGCCGATCGTGCAGCGAGTCGAATCGCCGATGATTGCCCGGACACGCTGGTCATCGTTGGCGGCGATACCGTTGCTGCACTCCTCGGTGACACACCTCGCCTGATCGGTGGCTTTGTGGCTCCAGGCATGCCGTGGAGCCGTGATGAGACCGGCGGCGGACCACTGGTCATCACCAAAGCTGGCGGCTTCGGCGGACCGGATGCACTCGTCGATCTGCTGCTCGGCGAGACTGTTCGAGTGAAGGATGTGTCGAGATGAGCGCACCACTGGCGATCACGATGGGTGACCCGTCTGGCATCGGCCCGGAAATCGTGCTGCGCAGGTTCGTCGATGGCGGCCTGGGCGATGATGTTGTGATCTACGGCGACGAGTCAATTCTGCATCGCGGTGCGCAGATACTCGGCCTGGACGTCGATTGGGCGTCGCTGCCAATCGTCGATCTTGCCCTGTTGACCGCACACGACCACCGGCCCGGTCAGCTGGACGCGGCATCCGGCGCAGCTGCGCGCGCGTACGTCGAGCGAGCAACGAAGGACGCGCTCGCGGGCACCGTCGCGGGCATTGTGACGATGCCGATGAACAAGGAGGCGACGCAGCTCACCGACTCGTCGTTTGTCGGCCACACCGAGTTCATCGCCGCTGTGTGCGGCGTGGAGAAGGTGACGATGATGCTGACGGCGGCCACGGCCAGCGGCTCGCTCGCAGTCACCCACGTCAGCACGCACGTGGCGCTCGCGACGGCGATCGAGCGGGTCCGTCACCAACGGGTACTCGACGTCATCCATCTCACCAACGATGTGCTTTCGCGGTTCCTTGAACGTCCACGAATTGCAGTGTGCGGCCTCAACCCGCACGCCGGCGAGCACGGCCTCTTCGGCACGGAGGACATCGAGCACATCGCACCAGCGATCGCGGCTGCGGTGCTCGAGGGCATCGACGCGACCGGTCCGCACCCGGCGGACACGGTTTTCTTTCAGGCGGTGCACCGCAACCGGTACGACGCCATCGTGTGTATGTACCACGACCAGGGCCACGGCCCGATGAAGCTGTTGGCATTCGACACAGGGGTCAACGTCACGCTCGGACTGCCGATCGTACGCACGTCGGTGGACCATGGCACCGCGTTCGACATCGCCTGGAAGGGTGAGGCGTTCACCGACTCCGTTGGTCACGCGCTCGACTATGCACGCAAGCTGGTCAGGCGCAGCTAGGTGCCGAGCAACTCGTCGAGGCGGGCGGTGATAGGCCACGCCCCGTCGGTCGAATTCGAGATCACCGTGTGCGTGATGTGTCGTGCCGGAACATGCACTGTGCAGGCCGAAACGCCGGCGTCGTAGCCCTGCAGCATCAGGGCGCCGCTGTCACGGACCAGCCAAAAACCCAGGCCGTAGTCCCGCGATGGCGTGCAGCCAGTCGAGTGGGCGCTGGTCATCGTTGCCGCCATCACCGGCGACACGATGCGGCCGTCGATGAGCGACGTCCAGAATGTATGTAGGTCCGCAAGAGTCGACGTGATGCCGCCGTCGCCCACGCCGCGCACGGGCAAATGGAGTGCATTGGTGCGCAGGCCATCTTCGCTGAGGTAGTTGGTAGCGACGTCGCCGCCGAGTTCGTCGTTGCGCAGGAAAGCAGTCTGAGTCAGGCCGGCTGGTTCGCAGACTCGTTGCCGGACCAGGTCGTAGTACGACACGCCACTGGCGCGCTCGGCCAGTAATGCCAGGACGACGAAGCCACCGTTGCAGTAGGCAAAGTCGGTGTGGGGTGCGAACTTCTGAGCGTGCCCTTCGAGCATGGGGAGGTAGCTCTCGGCATCGACGAGTTGATGGACGGGCAGCGTCATCACGTAGTCGAGGATGTCGCCTCCAGCGTCTTCATCGAGGTAGTCACCGATGCCACTGCGGTTGGCCATCAGGTGCTTGATGGTGACGCGGTCGTCGATGAGCGGCAGGTCGTTCCCAAGCAGGGATCGGGCGGTGGTTTCGAAGGCCAGCACGCCGTCCTCGATCAAGCTGGCCACAGTCAGCGCGGTAAAGCCCTTGGCGATACTGGCGAGGCCAAACTGAGTCGACGTCGTGTTGGCGAACATGTGGCCGCGGTGGGCCAGTCCGTAGGCGGCCTCCCACGAACCTGAGCCGGGCGCGTCGACGCGAACCGCGCCGGAGAAGCCGGTATCGGCAGCTAGTACGTTGATGTTGGCGAGTACCACGTCCACGCCGCGACGTTACAACCGACTTTGCTACAGGACTCCCGCATTGATTAAGACTTGTCAGAGTGACTGTCAACTGTTACGGTGCGCCCATGCCGACGACTTCGACGTCTGGGGACCTCACTGTCGACTTCCACTTCGACGTCATGTGCCCGTGGGCGTATCAAACCTCGCTGTGGATTCGCTCGGCTCGCGATCAGCTCGGTCTCACGGTGAACTGGCGCTTCTTCAGCCTCGAAGAGGTCAACCGTGTCGACGGTAAGAAGCACCCGTGGGAGCGCGAGTGGAGCTACGGCTGGAGCATGATGCGCATCGGAGCGCTGCTCCGCCGTACCGACATGGCGCTGCTGGACCAGTGGTACGACGTGGCAGGCAAAGCACTGCATGTCGACGGGCATAAGCCGCACGACCCGGCCGTTGCTCGCCACCTGCTGGCGGGGATGGGCCTCGACCCGGCGCTGGTCGATGCGGCTATTGCGGACCCGACGACGCACGACGAGGTGCGTGCCGAGCATCAGCGCGTGATGGACAGCGGTGGGTACGGCGTGCCGACGTTGATCTTCCCCGACGGCCAGACGCTTTTCGGCCCGGTGCTGCTCGACCCGCCAACCGGCGAGGCCGCCGTGCGCCTGTGGAATGCGGTCGTGGCGTGGCGTGAGTTCCCGCAACTGTTCGATTTGCAGCGCCCGAAGATGCCCGGCGATCAACGTGCCATCATGACCACGTTCAAGCCGTACCTGGAAGCACGCGACTGGGTCAGCATCAACCGTGGCGAAGTCGTTGGCTTCCCCTCATCCGACACCGAGGTTTGAGATGGATCTGGAAGTTGATCGTCAGCAACTGAGCACGGTGCGCTTGGTTGATGCGCCGCCAGCCGATTTGCAGCCGGGGCAGGCCCGCCTGCGTGTTGACCGGTTCGCCCTGACATCTAACAACATCACGTATGCCGTGTTCGGCGACATGATGAACTACTGGGACTTCTTTCCTGCGAACCAGGCATCTGCAGACCTCCTGTGGGGTCGCGTGCCGGTGTGGGGCTTCGCTGACGTCGTCGAGTCCACGGTGGCTGAGCTCGCCGAAGGCACCCGTGTGTACGGGTACCTGCCGATGTCAGACGAGCTGATCGTCGAGCCCGGCAGGCTCGACGAACGGGGCTTCAGCGATCTCTCCATGCATCGTGCGCCAATGGCGGCTGCGTACAACCGATACACATTTTGCGATCGCGACCCCTGGTATGACGCGGCTTGCGAGCCGCAACAGATGGTGCTGGCACCCCTCTTCTTCACGTCATTCATGATCGACGACTTGCTCGACGACTCGGGTCTGCTTGCCGGCTCGGTCGTGGTCTCCAGCGCCTCGTCCAAGACCGCAATCGGCGCTGCGTATCTACTCAGTCAGCGAGACGGAGTGAATGTCGTGGGCCTGACGTCGGCTCGCAACGCCGACTTCGTCCGTGCGCTGGGCTGCTACCACCAGGTGGTGACGTACGACTCGATGGAGGAACTACCCGTCGGCCCGGCTGCGTACATTGACATCGCCGGCGACAGCGCAGTGACACGAGCGGTGCACGAGCACTTTCAGGACCAGTTGACGTACAGCATGGTCGTCGGGGGCACGCATTGGGATGGCCCGGCAGCCGAGCCAGGCGATCTGCCCGGGCCCGCTCCGCAGTTCTTCTTCGCTCCCACCCAGATTGCCAAGCGCAACAAGGACTGGGGACGGGAAGGACTGGAGACGCGCACGCAGGGTGCCTGGGCTGCCTATCGAGAGTGGACCGGCGAATGGTTGCACTTCGAACCGTCCAACGGCGGAGCCGGTGTGAAGACCACGTACCTTCAACTGCTCGGCGGCGACGTCGACCCACGTGTCGGCTACGTCTGCCGCATGGGTGCCGAGTGAACACGGCAACGGACGCGAAGATTTTGTCCTTCGACGACGCGCCGTTGCCCGGAGTCCCATCCGAGGACGGGCGTCACGCGCGTCGCGATCGGAACAGACTCGCCGTGGTCGATGCGATGCTCTCGCTCTACGCGTCAGGCAACCTCGACCCTTCCTCGGACGAGATTGCCGAGCGGGCCGGTCTCTCTCCGCGCTCGCTGTTCCGATACTTCGATGACCTCGACGATCTGGTGCGGGTGGCCATCTCTCGCCAGTACGAGCGTCTGCAACCGGTGACGAAGCTCGACCTCTCGACCACCGACCCGATTGCCGAGCGCATAGCCCGTCTCGTCGCACAACGCATCCGGTTGTTTGACCGCATCGGCTCTGTGGGCATCGTGTCTCGAGTGCGAGCACCCTTCCAACCGCTGATTGCGAACGAGTTGGCCCTGTCCCGCTCGATCCTTCGCCGCCAGTTGGAGCAACTGTTCGCGCCAGAACTGGCGGAACTGAGTCCGACCAGCGCGGCGGGCGCAATTGCGACCATCGATGTCCTCACCTCGTATGAGTCATTGCACCTGATGCGCGACGACCAGCAGCTCACTCATTCGCAGATCACGGCCGCACTCAACGATGCCGTCAGCCGGTTGTTGGGGGCCTGACGTGCGCATCACATTGCTCGGAACCGGTAGTCCGATTCCCGATCCGCGGCGCGCCGGGCCCTCGACACTGGTCACTGCCGACGGTCTCACGGTGCTCGTCGACTGCGGCCGCGGCGTGCTCATGCGGCTGGCGGCTGCCGGTTCGCTGCCGCCGTTTCTTGACGCGATGCTCATCACCCATCTCCACAGCGACCACATCAGCGACCTCGGCGATGTCATCACGACCAGGTGGGTGATGAGCCCTGGGCCCCTTCCCTTCATCATCTATGGGCCAGTGGGAACGGCCGAAGTCGTTCGATTGACGTTGGCTTCGCTGAACCCCGATGTGGGGTATCGCATCGACCATCACGCCGACCTGCATTCAGGCCCGGCGGTCGAGGTGCGCGAGGTTTCGGCTGGCGACACCTTCACTGTTGGTTCCGCGTCGGTTCGGGTCGGCGCCACGGACCATCGACCGGTCGAGCCAACGATCGCATTCCGCATCGAGGTCGGCGACACGTCGGCCGTGCTCGGCGGCGATGGAGTGCCCTGCGCCGGGCTCGACGAATTGTGCCGAGGCGCCGATGCGTACGTGCAGACGGTGATCCGCGAAGACCTCGTACGGCTGGTGCCGAGCGCGCGGCTGCAGGACATTCTCGATTACCACAGCACCGTGCAGCAGGCGGCCCAAACCGCAGCGTCAGCCGGCGTCGGCACGCTGGTGCTCACCCACTACGTCCCGGCTCTGCAGCCGGGTCAGGAAGACGAGTGGCGGGCGTTGGCGGCCGCACACTTCCCCGGCCCGATCGTGCTCGGCGACGATCTCACTTTTGTTGAAATCTAGGAGACCCAGATGCAGTCACTCCGTACACCCGATGATCGCTTCGCCGATCTGCCCGACTATCCCTTCGCGCCGCACTATGCCGAGGTTCCCGCCATCGCCGGCGACCCGGCTGCGGGCACCCTCCGAGTGCACTACCTGGACGAAGGCCCGCGTGACGCGGCGCCCGTGCTACTGATGCATGGCGAGCCGTCGTGGAGCTTTCTCTACCGACACATGATCCCCGTCTTGGTCGCTGCCGGGCACCGGGTCATTGCGCCCGATCTCGTCGGTTTCGGCAAGAGCGACAAACCGACGGAGACGTCGGACTACACGTATCAGCGACACGTTGGCTGGATGCAGGCGCTGCTGTTCGATCACCTCGACCTTCGTGGTATCACCTTCTTCGGTCAGGACTGGGGCGGGCTGGTTGGGTTGCGGGTGCTGACGTCGGCGCCCGAAAGGTACGCCCGTGGAGTTGTTGGCAACACCGGCCTTCCCGAGGGAGACGGCAAACTCAGCGAAGCCTTCCTGTCGTGGCAGAAGTTTTCGCGCGAGTCCGAGGTCTTCCCAATTGGCGGCATCGTCAACGGTGGCTCGGCGACCGACCTCTCGCCGGAGGTGATCGCTGGTTACGACGCCCCGTTCCCCGATGAGACGTACAAGGCTGGTGCGCGCATCTTCCCGTCGCTCGTGCCGAGCCTGGCCGAGGACCCCGGCGCTGCCGAGAACCGCGAGGCATGGAAGGTTCTCGAGGGGTGGCAGAAGCCGTGGTTGTGCGCGTTCAGCGATCAGGACGCAATCACACGCGGTGGTCAGGCGCCATTCCTCCGTCGAATTCCCGGCACTGCAGGCCAGCCGCACACCACCATCGTCGGTGGTGGCCACTTCCTGCAAGAAGACAGGGGCCCAGAGTTGGCCACAGTCATTGCCGAGTTCATCGACGCCACGCCCGTCCAGGCGTAACTCGTGTCTGGCACAATCTGATGTACGGCACAATCTGATGTACGGCACAGTTCGACACGAGATCTGCATCGCCCGATCGGCGGACGACGTGTGGGCACTTGCCGGCGATGCCAGCAAGCTGCACCATTGGTTTCCCGGTGTGGTCGACTGCACCGTTGAGGGCAGCTCGCGGGTGATCATCACCGGTTCCGGAATCCCGATGCCTGAGGAAATCCTTGTCTGCGACAACACGCAGCGCCGCTTCCAGTATCGGCTGACCACGCCGATCTTCAAGCACCATCGCGGCACGATCGACGTCATCGCACTCACCGACGAATCCTGCATCGTCGTCTACTCCACCGAGGCCGATCCGCGAGCGATGGCGTTGGTCATCGGCGGCGGCACGGCTGGTGCGCTTCGCGAACTCAAACTGCAAATGGAACGCGACACTGGACGACAACAAGGGGAAGGTCTCTGATGGGCCGCAAGATTCTCTTCATCACCACCGACCAGCAGCGCTACGACACACTGGGGTGCAACGGTGGCACGATTGCGCGCACCCCTGTCATCGACGCGGTGGCTGCGCAGGGCGTGCGCTACGAACGGGCGCATCCGCAAAGTGTGGTGTGCATGCCGGCGCGCAGCACGATCATCACCGGTCAGCACCCCAGCACGCACGGCGTGTGGATGAACGGTGTGCCGCTGCCCGAGGACGCACCATCTGTGGCGCAGGTGTTGCAAGACGCCGGCTACCGCACGGCCATCATCGGCAAGCCGCACTTCGAGCCGTTCCTCGATCCGTTCGCACGGTTCCCGGAGAATGGCTTCGCGCGGCAGGGAACGTTCGGGCCGCATCGCGGGTTCGAGCATTTCGAGTCCGCCACGCACGGCGCTGCTGGCCCGCTGCACTACGCCCGCTGGCTGCTCTCCAATCACCCCGAAGCGGTTGGCATGTTCTACCCGGTGCTGGACTCGTCGTTGGAAGTCAACGCGATGGGTGGCGGCGACACCGGCGCACCGCAGGCGTGGGCCAACAACATCCCCAGGGAGTGGTATCACACCGACTGGGTTGCCGACCGCACGATCAGCTGGCT
>JANOYI010000279.1:0-4817 GCA_031428795.1 Ilumatobacteraceae bacterium
GACGCGCCACGCAGCTCGCGCGTTAGCCGCGGTAGGCGTTGGTGATGGGGAGGCGGCGGTCTTTGCCGAAGGCCTTCGCGCTCACGCGAACGCCTGGCGGGCACTGACGACGCTTGTACTCGTTGAGGTCGACGAGGCGGGCGATGCGGCGCACGATGGCTTCATCGTGACCCATCTCGATGATCTCCGCAGCCGTGCGATCGTCCTCGACGTAGAGCGCCAGGATCGGGTCGAGCACCTCGTACGGCGGCAGGCTCTGATCATCGCGCTGGTCCGGGCGTAGCTCGGCGGACGGGGGTTTGGTGATCACGTGCTCGTTGATGGTCTCGCGACCATCACGACGGTTGACGTAATGGCACAAGTCGTACACCCGCGTCTTGAGCACGTCCTTGATGACGCCATAGCCGCCGACGGAATCGCCGTAAATCGTGAAGTAGCCAACAGCGATCTCGCTCTTGTTGCCGGTGGTCAAAACCATCCAGCCGAACTTGTTGGACAGCGCCATCAGCGTGGTGCCACGAATGCGGCTCTGCAGGTTCTCCTCCGTCAGATCCGGAGCCTTGCCTGCGAACGACTCAGCCGTCATCTCCAGATATGCCGAGAACGCAGGCTCGATGGGAATCGTGAAGAAGTCGATGCCCAGCTTCTCGGCGAGGTCGGCAGCGTCGGTTCGCGAGTGGTCGCTGCTGTAACGCGACGGCATCGAGACACCGTGCACATGGTCGGCACCCAACGCATCGACAGCAACACACGCAACGATCGTGCTGTCGATACCGCCCGACAACGCGACAACCACGTCGGTGAAGCCGTTCTTCACCACATAGTCGCGCGTACCCAACACGATCGCGTCGTACAGCTCGGCGTCAGCCTCCATCAGCGCAGCCATTCGCACCGGCACCGGCGCAGATTGGACGACTGGCTGCTCACTGATCTTCACAACATTCATCGGCGTCTCAGTGCGGCGACCGCGCGGATCGAGGAGGCGCTTGCGGTACACCGGCTCGATCTTGACGTCGGCGATCAACAGCTCTTCAACGAGCAGCGCCGCCCGAGCGATCAGATTGCCGTCGGCGTCGAACACCATGCTGCCGCCATCGAAGACCAGCTCGTCCTGCCCACACACCTGGTTGACGTAGACGAGTGCGCAACTTGCGTCGGCGGCACGGGTGGCCAGCATGCGCTCACGACCGTGCGACTTGCCCGCGTGGTACGGCGAGCCGTTGATATTGATGTTCAGCTCTGCACCGCCCGCCGCCTGCTGCGCGAGAGGCCCAGTCGGGCTCCACACGTCCTCGCAGATGCTGATGCCAACCTTCACGCCACCGATTTCGTACAGCTCGTACGGGTCGTTGTCGTCGCCCGGGGTGAAGTAGCGAGCCTCGTCGAACACTGCGTAGTTCGGCAGCAGGCGCTTGCGGTACGTGCCAACCACTTCCCCGCCAACGCAGACTGCCGCTGCGTTGTAGAGGTCGCGATCCGCAGCCACGTAGCCGACCACAGCGGCGCATCGACGGGTCCGCGCTGCAACGCGGCCGAGCGCTTCCAAGTTGTCGGCGACGAAGCCTGGCTTGAGCACCAGATCCTCCGGCGGGTAGCCGGTGATGGACAGCTCAGGGAACGCAATGATGTCGCAACCGGCTGCCTCCGCCTCGTCGTACGCCGCGCAGATCTTGGCCACATTGCCGTCGAGGTCGCCGACCGTCGGATTGATCTGAGCGAGAGCAATACGCAGCCGTGTCACGTCGTGCAGGCTATCCAAGGGCTGGTCACGCAGAACCGCTCAACCTTGGAAGTAGCCCGTCACGTCGACGACCAGGTCAGTGCCGATCGACACGAAGTACGACGACGAACCGGACCCCAACGCCGTCATCGACAGTGCGCTGCGCGTCTGACCGGGCGACGTGACGTTGCCGTTACTGACGTTGGGAACCGCTGCAAGCCCGGTGGGAAATGCGGTCACGAAGCCGTACCCGTCCGTGTTCACCATGATGATGTTCTGTGTCACGCCCAGGGCGTTGTCGGGCACCACAGACGGGTTCAGCGTGCTGATCGAGTTCGCAGTCCGGCGGCCGAAGGGCGCATTGGAGCGAGTGTCGACTGTTCGGGTGGGTGCCAACGGAACGTACGTACCTGCCCCGGTACTCGGCGCTGTGCCGTCGGTGAAGGAGCCGACCACATCGACCAAGACGTACTCAGACACATGGAGACGCACATCGATGCTGCCGTCTGCGCCCAAAGGCACCACAACCAGGTTCGCTCGCGTATCGCCCTCACCATTGACGTTCACATTCGAGGAAGTCGGTTGCGCTCCTCCGTGTGGATACACAACGACGAACCCGGACTCGGTTGTAGCGCCTGAGATTGCTGTGACGATGACCGCCACCGAACTGTTCGCAGACGTGATCCCGTAGCGGCCGACAATCGGCACGTTGACCACGGTTTCAGAGCCGTCGGGAGCACTGCTGAAGACGTTGCTCGCGCTCGCCGGAGCTCGGGTGTCGGCCGCACGATTCGGGGCGATCGCCGCGAATCGACCGTTCGCGGCGACGCCACCGGCGGCAACGTCGAAGAAGCCCACCACGTCGACGATCACGTGCGCGCGAGTCGAGGTGAACAGGATCACATTGCCGGCAGGATCAATCGGAACGACGGATGAGTTCGCCGCCACCTTGCCGCCCTGGCCATTGACATTCGATGAGGGGGGAGGCGTCGTCGCGGGTTGCCAAGCAGTGGCGAAGCCGTCAGCGCCTGTACTGATGAACGTCAGGTTGACGAGCGCCGCACGGTGATTGCCCTGATCCGCGACGACATTGATGAGGCGGCTGGTACCGGCCGCCAAAGGCCCAGTGCTAGCCCCGGCGTTGCGACTGTCGAAGGCGCGCTCCGCCGGCAGGGCTGGAACATACGCGAGCGCACCGGGAGACGCCGCGGGCGACGTGTTGTAGACGATCTTGCGCACCTCGTCGGTGGCTGCGTTCACCGTGTACAACGCCCAGCCAGTCGGTTCCATCACGAACCCGATGTCGGTGATGCCACCAACATCGGAGGCGAACGGAACGTTGTAGTTGGTGTTGCCTGCGCGGTTGCGGAAGAAGATCTTGCCGGGGTCGCCATCGGCGAAGAGATAGCCGCCGTCGTACGCGCTGCTCCACGCTCCATTGGGCACAAAGGCACCACCAGTGATGTAATCGCCGCCGCTGGTCGGGTTGTGCGGGTAGTCGGTGATCGGCTGTGTGTAACCAAGGTCGGCGGCGGGTGGCGGACAGATCGGATTGCCACCCTGCGCGCATTGCCCCTCTCGGGCCGGGTACCCGTAGTTGGCGCCGAGGATGCCGAGGTCGACTTCCTCGCGCGTGTTCTGACCAACATCGTTGATGTAGAACCGTGTTGCCCCGGTGTTGGGGTCGAAGGCGAATCGCCACGGATTGCGTAGGCCGTACGCAAAGACCTCCCGGCAGATCGTCGTGGGTGTCGACGGAGTATTGCCACGGGTTGCACACACGGCTGTGCCGACCCCGGCGTACGGGTTGCCGGGCGCTGGCGCTCCGGTGTTGCGATCGATTCGTAGGATCTTTCCGTTCAACAAGCTGCGATCTTGCGCTGCGTTGTTGCTGCCTGCGCTGCCGCTGTCCCCGCGCGGGTCGCTGCCGCCATCACCGACTGCAACGTACAGGAACCCGTCGTTGCCGACTTCTAGGTCGCCGCCATTGTGGTTACCGGCCGGCGAGCCAATGTTGTCCAGCAGCACGACCTCCGATGCCCTGTCGATCGTGTTGCCATTCATCTGGAACCGGCTGACGCGGTTCACGCAGCCGCCAGGGGCGCCACTGCTGGGCCGGGTGTAAAACAGGTACAGGCGACCGTTTGAGTTGAATTCCGGGTCCAGTGCGACGCCCAGCAGACCGCGTTCGCTTTGTGTGCACACCGTCAGTGTCAGAGCGTTCCCGGGCAACGCGACACCCCACTGAAGGACCCGCACGGCACCCCCCTTCTGCAGCACCAGCACTCGCCCGTCTGGCACGGCAGCAAGCGCCGTGGGCGTGGAAAACTGATCCGTCACCAGTGATTCCGTGAAGCCGGACCCGACAGTTCCTTGCAATTGCGGCGGCTGGGCGCGTCGGGCGCCCGACGCAGCTGAATTTGACACTGGCGCGGCGGGCAAAGCGAGCAGGGCAGCGACGAGCAACGGAACGACAAGCAATCGACGCACGAAATCCTCCGAAATTGGCAACGCGCCCGCGTTGAGGCACTCCGTAGTCATCGGTCGAATCCGCCGAGTATTGAGCGTCGAGAACGCGAGCTGACCTGAACCTCGGCGTGGGCGCCACTAGCCTCATCTTCCCGATGATCCCTGCTGCCGAATTTGGGGCCGAGGAACGGGCGCCCGAGGCGGCGGCCCAAGCCGCGCCCGGCCTGCTGGGCATTGTCGCGCTTCCAGGGCTGGCCATCTGGCGTCGCTGGCCAATCGCGGGGGCCATGCTGTTCATCGGAGGGGTGATCGCGCCAGCGTTTGCCCTCATCTTGTTCTTACAGCACAGCGACGACCCCGTTGGATTGCTCTCGCGACCCAACGTGCTGCGCGGACTCGTCCTCGTCGCCGTTGCAGCGATCACCAGTCGAATTGTTGCTATCTGGCTGACGTCGGATCACGTCCGCGATCCGGCTGCCCAACGACACATGCGCGTCGTCGGTAGCGCCGTCGTCGCCGCGCTCGCTGTGCCCACCGCACTCATCGTCGTGCGGATGGAGGAGGCGCGGGCTGTCGTTCAGGACGTGTTTCAGGAGTCGTCAGGGTCCGCAGTGGTCACTGTCAGCAA
>JANOYI010000280.1:0-9985 GCA_031428795.1 Ilumatobacteraceae bacterium
TCGAGCAGGGACTTGAACGCGCCGAACTTGCCGAACCAGCCGCCGAGCGGCGGGATGCCGGCGAGCGAGGCGAGGAAGATCGTCATCATCACCGCAAGGCCGGGCGCGTAGCCGAACAGCCCGCCGTAGCTGCTGATCTCGCCGCTGCGCGTCTTGCGTGCCACGGCGATGACGACAGCGAACGCACCCAGGTTGGTGGCTGCGTAGATGATCAGGTACACCATCACGGCGCGCAGCGAAGCACCCTGGTTGTCGTTGGTGAAGGCCACGGCCAGCGGCATCAGGATGAAGCCGCCCTGGCTGACGCTGGAGTACGCCAGCATTCGCACGATGTTCTTCTGCTTGAGAGCGACCACGTTGCCGACCGTCATGGTCAGCGCCGCCATCACCCAGACGAACGGTCGGTACACGTCGTACGCCAGCGGGAAGGCGATGAAGATCAGCACGACGAGGCCGACGAAGCCTGCTGCCTTCGAGGCAACGCTGAGGAAGGCGGTGACCGGTGTGGGCGCACCTTCGTAGGTGTCGGGCGCCCAGGTGTGGAACGGAACGGCGCTGACCTTGAAAGCAAAGCCGATGATGACGAACACGATGCCAACCACTTGGATGCCGACCTTGTCGCCGTCGAGCTGCACTGCTGCGCCGATGTCGGTGAGCAGGGTGCTGCCAGCGATGCCGTAGAGCAGGCTCATGCCGTAGAGCATCACCGCACTGGCGAACACACCCAGCAGGTAGTACTTCACGCCTGCCTCGTTGCTCTTGCGGTCTCGCTTCTTCCAGGCTGCCATCATGTAGGCGGGGATGGAGAGGAACTCGAGGGCGACGAAGACCGCAATGAGGTCGCGCGAGCTGGAGATCATGACCATGCCGAGCACGCTGCTCATCAGCATGACGTAGTACTCGCCCTGGTAGTAGCCGCCCTCTTGCATCTCGTTGGTGCTGAGCAAAACGACGACGTAACCCGAGAGCAGGAAGAGCGCCTTCATGATCAACGAGAAGTTGTCGACGACATAGCGGCCGGTGAGACCGGGCCCGCTGAGCGTCGAGCGCACGTCGTCGCCGAGCACTGCAAGTGTCACCACCGGGACAAGTGCCGCCAGCATGAAGAAGCCGCTGAGCGTGCCCGTGATCCAGCGTCGGCTGTCGGGTACGAACAGGTCCACCAGCAACACCGTGCAGATGCCGACCGCGAGCACTAGCTCGGGGGCAAACGCGTGGTAGTCGATGATGGGCGAGGAGAAGGCGAACACTGGTGTCACTTCCCGCCAAAGACGCTGGCCAGTTGCTGCACAGCGGGGTCCATCACCTTGAACATCAGCGACGGGACAACACCGAACACCACGATTGCGATCAACAGTGGCGTCCAGGCAATCCACTCGAACTTCGAGACGTCGTGAATGTCCGAATGGTGATCGTCGTCGCCATGCCCGTGATCGCCGTGGCCAGCACCGGCGAATTCGGCGGTGGGCTCACCGAAGGCGGTGCGCTGGTAGAGCCAGAGCAGGTAACCGGCAGCCAGCACTGTGCCGAGCGCAGCGACGATGGTGAGCACGCGGAAGAGGGTCTCGTGGCCGTTGGCCACCAGCACGTCGGCGGGGCTCCATGAGGCCAAGATGGCCGGGAACTCTCCCCAGAAGCCCGCGAGGCCGGGCAGACCCAACGATGCCATGGCGCAGAAGCCGAGGATCCAGCCCATGCGGGGCATCTGCAGCAACATGCCGCTGAGACGCTTGATCTCCAGCGTGTGGTAGCGCTCCTTGATGGAGCCGGCAACGAAGAAGAGCATGCCGGTGATGAGGCCGTGGGCGACCATGCCGAACAGCGCTGCGTTGATGCCCAGCGGGGTGAGTGTGCTGATGCCGAGCATCACGAACCCCATGTGCGCGACCGAGGAGAACGCAATCAGGCGCTTCATGTCGGTCTGCGCCAAGCAACCCAGCGAGCCGTAGATGATGCCGACAACGGCGAGCACACCGATTGCCGGCGCCCACTTCTCGGCGGCCTGCGGCAAGATCGGCAACGCGATACGAATGAATCCGTAGGTTCCCAGCTTCAGCAGGATGGCGGCCAGGATGACCGAACCTTGCGTGGGTGCCTGCGTGTGCGCGTCGGGCAGCCAGGTGTGGAATGGGAACATCGGCACCTTGACGGCGAAGCCGATGAACATGCCGGCGAAGATCCAGATGGCCGTGTTCTTCGCGATCGACGAGCCGTTCTCGATCAGGTACGGAATCGAGAAGCTCTCCGAGCCAGTGTTGATGAACAACGCGATGAACGCCACCAGCATGAGGGCGGAACCGAACATCGTGTAAAGGAAGAATTTCAGCGAGGCGTACTGTCGGTTCTCGCCACCCCACACGCCGATCATGAAGTACATCGGCAGCAGCACCACTTCGAAGAACACGAAGAACAGAATCAGGTCTTGCGCGGCGAACGTGCCGGCCATACCCGTCTGCAGGACCAGCATCAGAATGAAGAAGGCCTTGGCGTTGCCGGGGTTCGGTACGTGATCCCACGAGTAGATCATCACTAGCAACGTGATGACCATCGACAGGACGTACATCGGCAAGCTGATGCCGTCGAGACCCATCGTGTAGGTCGCCTTGATCGGCTTGATCCAGCTGTTGGTGGTGAAGAACTGCAGCTTTTCGCTCTGGTCGTAGTCGAACTTCACGAGCGTGTAGACGCCGACCGCGAGAGTTGCGGCGGCCGTGATGATGGCGACGCCTTTCGCAGTTGCTTCGTCCTTCTTGGGGATGAACAGCATCACGAGCACACCCACCAACGGCAGGAACACGCCGACGCTGAGAAGCCATTGTTGGTCTTGAATCATCTGAGTCGTTCCCTTAGCTGTTCACGAGTACGAGTACGAGCGCACCGACTGCTGCGGCACCGAACAGCAGCGCTCCGTACAGGTTGATCTTGCCTGATTGCACCGGTTGCAGCGCCGTGCCGGCGCCGCGTGCGGTTGCACCACTTCCATTGACTGCACCGTCGACCAACCCTTGGTCGAGGTACTTGTACACGAGCTCACCCGAGCGCTTGCCACCCTTGCCCACCGTGTTGACGATGCCGTCGAGCACGTTCTGGTTGGTCCAGTAGACGGCCTTGCTGATCGGGTGAGCGATCGAGCGAACGATGACCTTCTCGTACAGCGCATCGAGGTAGTACTTGTTGACCAAGAACTTGTGGCCAGCACCGAGGAGCGCGTTGCGCTTGGTGAGACCCTGGAGCGCATTCTTCTTCTCGCCGAACACTGCCTTACACAGGAACAGACTGGCCAGAAAGCCGATCAGGACCAGCACCAAGCCGGGCGCTGCTGCAGCCCACGAGAACTCGGGCGGGGGCGGCACCGACATCGCTGTGCCAGCCCCGATTGACGATTCGGTCATTCGTTCGAACCAGTGAATGCCGAGCGCAGGCGCATTCAGGTAACCGGAGATGACGGCCAGCACACCCAGGATGATGAGCGGGACGGTGATCTGCCACGACGAGTCGGTCTTGGCGAACGGCAGCACGGCGCTGACATGAGCGGGAGCGTGGTGATCGTCGTGAGCATGCGCGTCGTGAGCATGCGCGTCGTGACCGGGTACGACGGCGTGTGCATCGTGGTGATCGTCGCCGTGGACGAAATGCGCTGCGCCACCACGGGGTTTGCCGAAGAAGGTGAGATACGTGGCCCGGGTCATGTACGCAGCCGTCATCGCGGCACCGATGATCGCGACGACGTAGAAGACTGTGTAGCTGTTGTACTTGGCCGAGTCGATGATCTCGTCCTTGCTGAAAAAGCCGCTGAAGAACGGCACACCGGCGAGGGCGGCAGTGCTCACCATCCACACTGCGAAGGTGACGGGCATCTTCTTGCGCAGGCCACCCATGTCGGTCTTCATGTCGAAGCTGTGGTGGCTACCGGTGTGAGCAATGGAGCCGGCACAAAGGAACAGGGCGCACTTGAAGAACGCGTGGGTGAAGATGTGGAACACCGCGCCCGTCCAGGCACCCACGCCGAGGCCCAGCATCATGTAACCGAGCTGGCTGACCGTGCTGTACGCCAGCACTTTCTTGATGTCGTTCTGCACGAACGCCAACCCGGCGGCGATCAGGATTGTGATGCCACCGATCACGGCAATGAGGTTGAACTGTTGCCCGGCAATGTTGATGTCGAGACCAACGTGGAACACCGGGTACAGGCGGGCCACCAGGAATACGCCAGCCACCACCATCGTGCTGGAGTGCAAGAGCGAACTGACCGGCGTAGGCCCTGCCATCGCGTCAGGCAACCACGTGTGCAGTGGGAACTGACCGCTCTTGCCGATGCACGCGATGAACAGCGCGACCGCAGCGAAGGTGACCATGCCCTTGCTACCGAGCCAGGCCCCGTTGGCGGCCATTTCGTTGATCTCGCCGATCTCCAACGTGTCGAAGGCGAGCAGCAGTGCACCGGTGCCGACGAGTAGGCCCATGTCACCAACGCGCACTGTCCAGAACGCTTTGAGGGCGGCCTCACTGTTGGCTCGTACTTCCCACCAGTGACCGATGAGCATGAACGAGCACAGGCCCATGATTTCCCAGCCGAGAATCAGCTGGACCATGTTCGGTGCCAGCACCATCGTGAGCATGCCAGCCGAGAACAGGGTGAGGGCGGCGAAGAAGTGCGTGTAGCGACGGTCGCCACGCACGTACTCGGTGCTGAAGACCTGCACCAGCGTCGAGATGAACGCCACCAAGAGCAGAATGGTGACCGCGAGGCCGTCGATGTGCGAACCGATGCTGACGTGAAGGTCGCCGGCGCTGAACCACTCCCAGGTCTTGATGACCGGTGCCACCTCGTGCGCTTCCGCGGCGGCTTCTTCCGCGAACGTGCGGGCGAACCCGAAGGTGCCACGGGCGAGCGCCTGCTCGCCCTCCGCCACGGGAGCATTCACTCGCTGCACCCACTGGTAGGCGGCACCGGCGGCAAAGACCAACGAGCCGAGCATGCTGGCGATGCCGATCTCGCTGCCGCCGCGCGGCATCCGCTTGCCGAAGCCGATGATCAGGAAGAACGCGATCGCGGGAATGACAGGGATCAGCCACGCGTGTTCGAGGAACCAGCCGGCGGCATGCACCGCTGCCTCAGTCTCTTCAGCGAGCATGCCTCAGCCCTTCATTTCCGACAGGTCGTCGAGCGCGATCGTCTTGCGGTTGCGGAAGATCAGCAGCACCATGGCCAGGCCGACGCCGACCTCCGCCGCTGCAACCGCGATGATGTACAGCGCGAACACCTGGCCGTCGGGTTGGCCGCCCCACAGGCGGTCGAACGCAAGCAAGTTGATGTTGACCGAGTTGAGAATCAGCTCGATGCTCATCAGCACGAGCACCGCGTTCTTGCGCACGATCACGCCGTACACGCCAATGCAGAAGAGCACTGCGCCGAGGATGAGGAACTGGTTGATGAGCATCGGTCAGTCCTTCCTGGCCAGCACGATGGCGCCGATGACGGCGGCGAGCAGCACGAACGAGAGCGCCCAGAAGGGCAGCGCATAGATCGAGAAGATGGTGTCGCTGAGCGCCGCCGTGCTGGACTGCGGCAGATCGGGGTCGAGCTTGGTGTCCTCGAAGCCCTTGATCAGCACGTACGACATCACACCGAACATCAGCAAGGCGACGGGTACACCAATCAGTGCACCGCCCTTGTTGTCGAGGTCGACGTCCTTGCCCAGCTTGGCGCGAGTGAGCATGACGCCGAACAGGAACAGCACCATCACGGCACCGATGTACACCAGCACCTGCGTGACGGCCACGAACTCGGCGGCCAGCAGCAGGTACTGAGCGGCGGCGCCGGACATCACGGCGATCAGCGACAATGCTGCGTGCACGACGTTGCTGCTGCGCACCACGTTGATGGCCCCGAGGACCATGATCGCGGCGATGATGCCGAAGCCGATGTTCTGGGCGACCTGAATGTCGGAAGCGAGCATCACTTCCCCTTCTTCTTCTCGGCGCCGGCCTCGAGTGCGGGGGCCTCGGGCACCGTTTCCATCCACTCGCCGAGCTTGGTCTTGTCGTGCAGCAGGTCGGCGATGCGGGGTTCGCTGTACTCGTACTCCGGGCTCCAGAAGATGGCGTCGAACGGGCACACCTCCACGCAAATACCGCAGTACATGCACAGCGCGTAGTCGATGTCGAAGCGGTCGACCTTGTTGACCTTGCGCGGAGCGCCACCGGCACGGCGCGGCGGCGCAAGCTCTTTGTGCGCCTCGATGTAGATGCACCAGTCAGGGCAGCTGCGCACGCAGAGCATGCAAGAGGTGCAGTTGTCTTCGCGCAGGGCAATGACGCCGCGCGCACGGATCGGCGGCGTCTCCTTCTCGTGCGGGTACTGCACGGTGGCAGCGCCACCACCAAGCTGGCGAGGCTTGAGGGTTTGCACCATCGTGCCCAGCGTGACGCCGAGGCCCTTGATCAGGCCGGGAACTTTCGGCTTCGCCATTAGAAGGCCACCTTGAAAATTGCCGTGATCATGATGTTGACGAGCGACACTGGGATGAGCACCTTCCACGCAAAGCGCTGCAATTGGTCCTCACGGAAACGTGGGTAGCTGAACCGCACCCACATGATGATGCCGGTGAGCACCATCATCTTGGTGAACATGATTGCCGGGCCGGCGAAGTTCATCCAGTCGTCGACGTCGTTGATGTTGTCCCAACCGAACCAGTTGAACGGCACGCCCCAGCCGCCGAGGAAGAGCACGCTGGCGATGAATGCAAACACACCCGCCGTCGCGAATTCGGCGATGAAGAAGATGAGGAAGCGGAAGCCGCTGTACTCGGTCATGTAGCCCGACACGAGCTCGGACTCGGCGATCGGCATGTCGAATGGAGTCTGAGTGAGCTCGGCTTGCACTGCGATCATGAAGACGAGGAACGCAACGAACTGGGTGAGGATGTACGGGTAGCCAAGGCCACCCCAGCCGAAGATGCTGTCGGTGTTCTGCTTGATGACGATGGTCTGCAGGTTCATCGAACCGGCTTGGATGACGACACCGAGCACCGCCAACACCATTGGCAGTTCGTACGCAATCAACTGACCAGCGGCACGCAGACCTCCGAGCAGCGAGTACTTGTTGGCGCTGGACCAGCCGGCCATCAAGATGCCCAACGTGCTGATGCTGCTGACGGCGAGCAGGTAGAAGACGCCGGCGTCGAAGTCGGTGAAGTAGGCGTCCGGGCCGAACGGCACCACCGCAACCAGCAGGAAGGTGCTGACCAACACGACGATCGGCGCGGCCCGGAAGACCCTCAGGTCGGCACGCTCGGGTGCGATGTCTTCCTTCTGCAGCCACTTACCGACTTCGGCGAACAGCTGCATGCTGCCGTAGGGGCCAGCTTCCATCGGACCGAGGCGGCTCTGCATGAACGACATCATCTTGAACAGGAACAGGTACACGATGGTGCCCGCAGGCAGCAGCACTGCGACGGTGCCACCGAGCACGCGCAACAATGACTGTGCCCAGTACGGGAGATCGACGGCGAAGATCATCGGTCGATGTCTCCCAGGATGAAGTACAGCGAGGCCAAGATCGAGATGACGTCGGGGACGTACACGCCGCGAAGAACCCACGGCACGATGGACACGTTGTTGAAGCTGGCCGAGCGAATCTTGACGCGGAACGGGCCAAGGTCGCCCTTGCTGACCACGTAGTAACCCATCTCACCCAATGGATTTTCGGTGCTCACCCATGCTTCGCCCTCTGGCACCTTGATGATCCGCGGCACCTTGGCCATCACAGGGCCGGACGGCATGCCGTCGATCAGTTGGTCGACGATGAGGGTGGCCTCGCGCGTCTCCTGCAGACGGATCCAGCAGCGAGCGAAGCTGTCGCCGTCGGGGTGCGTCCACACCTTCCAATCGACCTTGTCGTAGGCCAACGGCAGCTTCTGGTCGCGACGCAGGTCCCAGTCGACGCCACTGGCGCGCAGGTTGGCGCCTGACAGGCCGTACTGCTTGGCGACGTCGGCGGGGATGACACCAATGCCGCGCAGGCGGCTCTGGAAAATCTCGTTGCCGAACAGCAGGTCTTCCATCTCGGTGCAGAAGTTGCGCAGCTTCTTCATCACCTGCTTGGTCTCGGTGAGCCAGCCCTCGGGCAGGTCGTCCTTGAGGCCGCCGATGCGGTCGAAGTTGGGGTGGAAGCGGCCACCGGTGGCGGCTTCGATCAGGTTGAGCACGTACTCGCGGTCACGGAAGGCCATGAAGACCGGCGTGACGGCGCCCAACTGCACACCGAGGTCGCCGAGGAACAGGCTGACATTGGCGATGCGGCTGAGCTCGAAGAGGATGGTGCGAATCCACTGGGCACGCGGCGGCGCCTCGATCTCCATCAGCTTTTCGGCCGCAAGAATGAACGGGACTTCGTTGGCGAAGCTACCCAGCCAGTCGATGCGGTTGACGAGTGCGGTGACCTGCGGGAAGGTGCGAACTTCTGTGAGCTTCTCGTAGCCGCGGTGCATGTAGCCAGCACTGGGTTCGGCCCAGATGACCTGCTCGCCATCGAGGCGCACGATGATGCGCAGGGTGCCGTGAGTGGCGGGGTGCTGCGGGCCGATGTTGAGGGTCATGCCCTCGGTTTCCAGCTCGACGTTCAGGCGTGCATCGGCGGCTTGCGCGGCGATGTAGCTGAGCTTCTGACGATCAGCGATATCAGTCACTCTGCGCCCTCTTCTTCATCGTCGCCACCGGGCAATGGTTCCACATCCACGATGCCCGGCCACGGCTTGACAAAACGGGCCAGCAGCGGGAAGTCCTTGCGCAGCGGGTGGCCCTCGAAGTCGGTGGGCAGGTACATGTTGCGCAGGTCGGGGTGGCCTTGGAAGCCGATGCCGAACATTTCGTGGCACTCGCGCTCGTGCCAGTTGGCACCCGCGTACACAGGAATCCAGGTGTCGATCATCGGCGCTGCGTCGGGCACGTCGGCCTTGATGGTGACACCAAAATGCTTGCTCAGCGAGGTCACTCGGGCGAACACCTGCATACGAGTGTCGCCGCCTGTGTAGCCCTGCTTGACAGTCATGTCGCGCTCGACGGGCGGGGCCGACGGGTCGTCCTCGCTACGGCCGAACGGGCTGGGCATCCAGTCGATGGCCGACAGGAAACAGAAGTAATCGCAGCCAACGACGTCGCGCAATACCCGGCCGGCCTTCTGCCACGACTCGGCGGTGACCCGGACCCAGATGTCGTCGTTGGGCTTGATCAGGCTGTCGACGAGGCCGTCGCCCAGTGCGTCGCGCAGTGCGGTGACCACACCTTCGCGAAGTGCGTCACCGGGGAGTGCCAACGGTTCCTGAGCCGTGTCGTTCGGTGCTGCGTCACTCAATTGGGCCACCTCCGACGACGATCGGTGCTCGCTCGAGGGCGACGGTGGCCATGTTTTTGTGGCCTTCGCCACGCCAACGAGCGCCCATGTCTTCGTTCTTGATGCGCTGCTGCAGCAACACGACGCCCTCGAGAAGCGCTTCGGGCCGCGGCGGGCAACCGGGCACGTACACGTCGACCGGGATGATCTGGTCGACACCCTTGGTGACCGAATAGCTGTCCCAGTAGGGGCCGCCGCAATTGGCGCACGAGCCCATGCTGATGACGTACTTCGGCTCGGGCATCTGCTCGTACAGCCGCTTGATACTGGGGGCCATCTTGTCGGTGACAGTGCCGGAGATGACGACGAGGTCGGCCTGGCGCGGGCTGGCCGGCAGCGGGATGACGCCGAGGCGCATCACGTCGTAGCGCGGCGAGGCGAAGGCAGCGCCCATCTCGATGGCGCAGCACGCCAAGCCCCACTGGTACACCCACAGGCTGTAGGAACGGCCCAGGTTGAACAGTGACGTGAGAGGTTTGGGCAAGCGCCCTTTGTCGACAAGACCCATGTGGTTACACCCAGCGCAAGACGCCCTTGCGCCACGCGTACACGAGGCCAAGGAGCAGGACGAAGACGAAAATGCCCATTTCA
>JANOYI010000281.1:0-16389 GCA_031428795.1 Ilumatobacteraceae bacterium
GCGGCACACGGCCGGAGCGGATAGCCGGCGCAACGGCGCAGATGAGCGTGACGAATGTTCCAACCACGACGGTGATGACGAACGGCGACGAATTGATGACCAGGTCCGTCTCGCCGGGGCCGAAGCCGGCCGCGTTGAGAAAGGCGAGGATGGCGGAGGCCAGACCGACGCCACCGAGACAGCCGAGGATCGACCCACCCACCCCGACCACGAGCGCTTCGATGAAGAGCGACCGTGTGACCTGTGCACGGCTGGCGCCGATGGCGCGCAGCAGAGCGTTTTCCTTCTCTCGCTGCGCGGCGCTGATGCTGAACACGTTGTAGATCACGAAGCTGCCCACGAAGAGGGCGATCAGGGCAAAGATGGATAGGAACAGCGTGAGGAAGTTGAGGCTTTCCTCGGCCGAACTCTGCTCCTCCTCGGTGATCTTGGTTCCCGTGAGCACTTCGATTGCACCACTGCCAACTGCGGAGCGAATGGCCTCGGTCAGTTCGGCCTCCGACTTGGACCCGTCGCCTGCGACGGAGATGAAGTCGATCTTGCTGGCCTCGCCCAACACGAACTCCTGCGCGGTCGGCAGATCGAACAGGGCGAACGTCACACCGTTCGCACCCTCCTGACCCGCAAACAATGCCAGGCCGACGACCGTGAACGTGCGGGTTGCGACCTCGGTGGTAATCGTGACGATCTCGCCGACCTCGACGTCGCCCTTCTTCGCGCTGGCGGCGTCGACGACCACCTCTGTGTCAATTGTGGGACCCCTGCCGTCCTTCAGCGTCCACGGCGACGGTGCTCCGTCGTGCCAGGCGCGACCAAACTGGGGAGGACCGTCGCCACCGATGATCTTGCCCTCTGCGTTGGTGATCGAGGCCGTTCCATTCACGTCGGCCTGCGCCGACTTCACGCCGGGGACCGCCGCAACGACGTCGACCACGCTGCCGTCGAAGCTCGCGCGAAGATCGTCGCCGAACTCGCCCTCGATGACGTCGGAGGACCTGACGAAAGAATCCGTGCTTGCGTACGCGTTGGCGAACAGCGTGTTGAAGCTGCCCTTGATGGTGTCGGTGAACACGAACACACCCGACAAGAACGCCGTGCCCGCAATGACCGCAAGTGCGGTGAGTACGAGCCGACCCTTACGGCTCCAGATGTTCCTCAAACTCAGCCTGAACATGGTCACTCACCGAAGCGCTTCATGCGGTCGAGCACGCGCTCGGCCGTGGGGTCAGCCATTTCGTCGACGATCTTGCCGTCGGCCAGGAAGATCACACGGTCGGCGTAGCTGGCAGCGTTCGGGTCGTGAGTGACCATCACGATGGTCTGACCCAGCTCACGCACGGCGAGGCGCATGAAGTCGAGGATCTCGGCGCCGGTGCGGCTGTCAAGGTTGCCGGTGGGCTCGTCCGCGAAGATAATTGTCGGCTGGCTGGCCAGGGCGCGGGCCACAGCCACGCGCTGCTGCTGGCCGCCGGAGAGTTCGCTGGGGCGGTGCTTCAGGCGTGTGCGCAGGCCGACCGTGTCGATGACACGATCGATCCACACCTGGTCGCCGTTGACCCCACCGAGCAGCAGCGGGAGGGTGATGTTTTCCTCGGCCGTGAGCGTCGGCACCAGGTTGTACGCCTGAAAAATGAAGCCGACGGCGGTGCGACGCAGTTCGGTGAGCTGCTTGTCGTTGAGGGTGGCGAGGTACGTCTCGCCGATGTACACGGCGCCGCTAGTGAGGGAATCCAAGCCGGCCAGGCAGTGCATCAAGGTGCTCTTGCCCGAGCCCGACGGGCCCATGATGGCAGTGAACTTGCCCGTCTCGAACTGCACGGTCACACCGTCGAGCGCGCGAACTTCACTGTCGCCTGCCCCGTAGATCTTCGATGCATTGTCAGCGCCGGCGGCCGCCACGAGAGTCTGGGAATCTGTCATACAACTGTTGTACCCCGCCCGTTCGCTGGTTTCATCCCCTGCGAGGGTGACGTCGGTCAGTCTACTGGTTGATCGGAACCGAACTTTAGGTCAGGAGGTCGGGCGCACCCGGTGTGACCAGGCCACTTTCGTACGCGACCACCACTGCCTGCACGCGGTCGCGCAGGCCCAACTTCGTCAGCACACGGCCGACGTGGGTCTTCACGGTCGCCTCACCCAGATACAACTGGCTGGCGATCTCGCCATTGGATAGTCCGCGAGCCATCAGCTTCAGCACTTCCATCTCGCGGTCGGTCAAGTCACCAAGCCCGGGCGCGACCGTGCTGGGGTCAACAGCGGGACGGCGCGAGACTTCCTCGATCAGCAAGCGAGTCACGGACGGAGCTAGCAACGCATCGCCCGCCGCGATCACGCGCACGGCATTGATCAACTGGTCGGCGGGCGCGTCCTTCAACATGAAGCCGCTCGCACCCGCGCGTAATGCCGAGTACACGTAGTCATCCAGATCGAAGGTGGTCAGAATCAACACCCGCGCGTCACCCGTGGAACCAACTACATGACGCGTGGCCTCGATGCCGTCCATCACTGGCATGCGGACGTCCATCAGCACCACATGCGGACTGCTGCGCGCGACCACATCGATGGCTTCACGACCATCGCCGGCTTCGCCCACCACCGTGATGTCGGCCTCGCTCTCGAGGATCATGCGAAAGCCAGCGCGCACCATGACCTGATCGTCGACCAAAACGACGCGAATCACTGCACACCAACCGGGAAGACCGCGCGGACGCGCCATCCGCCACCGGGCCGCGGCCCTGCGTACAGCTGCCCGTCAAAGGCTGCGACGCGCTCACGCATCCCCACCAGCCCGAAGCCCGGCTCGGCGTCATCGGCGGCAGTCGCTGTCGCAGCCGCTCCGCGACCGTCATCGGTGACCTCCACCGTCAACGACGAGCCTTCTCGCACCATCGACACATCGACCTGATGAACTGGCCCGGCATGGCGGCGAACATTCGTCAGCGCCTCTTGCACAATCCGAAAGGCGCTGACCTCCACACCGGTCGGCAGGTGTTGCAGGTCGCCCCGCGAATGCACCGACAACGGGAGGTCGGTGGCCGCCGACGTCAGCCCTTCTATCGCGGCCAACCCGGGTTGCGGCGCCAGAGAGACTGCGCCGTTGGTGTCTCGCAGCACCCCCAGGATTCGCCGCATCTCGTGCATCGCTGCCCGGCCCGTGTCTTCGACGGCCAACAACGACGCATCTACCCCGTCGGGCCCGGCGAGCAGTTGGCGACGAGCAGCTGCGGTCTGAATCACCATCAGGCTGACGCTGTGAGCAACCACATCGTGCAGTTCGCGAGCGATACGAGTGCGCTCGTCTTGCACGTGCTGATTGGCCAGCAGGTGCCGCTCGCGTTCGGCACGCTCCGCACGCTCCTCCAGTTCCGCCGAGCGCTCGCGGCGACGCCGCATGTTGTCGCCCAGAAGGACGGCCGCGCCAACGACGATCGGAGTGGAGAGAAGTGCCTGCCACGGCGCGTCGCCGTGCAACGTGCCGACAACGACAAATCCGATCACCGCCAGGACCAAGACGACACCTGAACGCCGCAGCTCGCTGCCGCTGCGATAGGCCCCCAGCGTGTACGCGCTGATCACGACGCCCGTCCACCCTGGCCCGTCGGCGTTCATGACCTCCAGCGCCATCTGACACAGCGTCACGACCAACAGCACAAGCGTGGGAGACCGACGGCGCCACCCAAGAGGCAGCGTCGCCCCCACCGCCAACAACCCGCCCGCCACACTGGGGTCGACGACATCTGGACCGCGAACGACCACGTGGGACACCACAGCCGCAGCCGCCAAACCACCCGCGAGCAGCCAATCAGCCGCCACCGGATGCTCGCGCAACCAGTGAATGGGGTGGCGAAGGATCATGGCAGAGCAAACGCTAACCGAGTCGACGATTTACAGCGTCCGTCTGAGGTCGGATGTCGCCTACGCTCCTGGGGTGATTCCGTGCACGGCCTGTGGTTCCCCGATTCCTGTGGGTGCGCGCTTTTGCCCGTCGTGCGGTCACTCCGTGGGCTTCGCGCAGCCCGAGGAACGCCGCATCGTCACCGTCCTGTTTGCCGATCTGGTTGGCTTCACCACGCTGGCTGAGCGAATGGACCCCGAGCAGGTCAAACGGCTGATCGATGCCTGCTTCGAGCGGTTGGTTGACGTAGTCGTCGAGTTCGGCGGCAAGGTCGACAAGATTCTGGGTGACGGCATCCTCGTGCTCTTCGGCGCCCCCGTCGCGCACGAAGACGACCCCGAGCGAGCAGTACGTGCGGCGCTTCGCATGCAGGCAGCTCTCGCCCACTACGTGGGCATCAGCGAATTGGCTGGCAGCGCCGATATTCGCATGCGCGTTGGCATCAACACTGGCGAGGTTCTGGTCGGCACGCTCGCCGGCACCGATTACACCGCCATGGGCGACGTGGTCAACACGGCGTCCCGCTTGCAATCCGAAGCACCCAGCGGAGGTGTGCTGGTCGGCGAAACCACCTACGCGCTCACCGCTCACACATTCCGCTACGAAGCCGCTGGCCCTTTGCAGGCCCGCGGGCGAGAGCAACCTATGACCACCTGGCTGGCGCTCGAGCCCACCGCACCACCGGGCAGTCGGCGACGGCGACGACGCGACGTCGGCATCGTGGGCAGGCAGCCCGAACTGGCAATGGCCGATGCTGCGCTACAACTCGTCACGAAGAACGGCCGCGGCGCGCTGCTTCACATCAACGGCGAGAACGGCGTGGGGAAAAGCCACTTCGTCGACGAGGTCATCCGACGGGTTCGAGGGATGGGCGAAGTGTCAGTGCTGGAGGGCGCGTGCGTGCCCTATGGCGAAGCCAACGTGTGGTGGCCGATCGCCAGCGCACTCAGCAACTACCTCGACCTCGATACCGGCGTCGCTATCGAGGCAGCGCGCGTGACCGCTCTCGAGCGCGCACAACAGATGTTCCCATCCATCGATGCGGTCGGCGCCGAGCGTCTCGTCGAAGTCTTCACGCATCTGCTCGGCTACCACTCCCCCATCGATCGTCTCGACCCGGTCAACGCACGCAACACCATTCACCAAACAGTGGCGATGGTCATGGAGGCGCGTTCGCATCGCGGCCCGATGATTCTGAGCATCGACGACGTTCATTGGGCCGATCCCGTCGTGCTCGATCTGCTGGAGCATCTGGTCACCTCACTCAGTCGCCACTCATTCCTCCTGATCACCGCGATGCGCCCCGGCCACGATGCCATCTGGCCGCCCCGGTCTGATCGGGGCACGATCATCTCCATCACATTGCAGCCACTCACTCGCCCCGACACCGAGGAGTTGGCCAGCGCACTCCTCGGCGACGCCGCCCGCGACGAGCAGCTGCTGACTGCCTTGTACGAACGCAGTGGTGGCAACCCGCTCTTCCTCGCGGAACTGGTGGCACTCACCGAGGCAGGCGGAGGCCAGCGTGGATTGCCTGACTCGCTGCGCACCCTGATCGCAGCTCGCCTCGACCAGCTGACCCCCGAGCAGCGTCAGATGTTGGAGAACGCAGCGGTGCTCGGCACCAGCGGTCCGATCGGGGGCTTGGAAAGTTTCGCAAAGGCGATGGCACAACCCTTCGCCGCGGCCACCCTTCATGAGCTCGATGAGTTGGGTCTCATAGAGGTGCACGGGCGCCGGTGGGAGTTCCGCAGCGAATCGGTCCGCGATGCGGCCTATCAAACGCTGACCAAAGCTTCGCGTGCACAACGCCACGCCGGTGTGGCGAAAGCAATGGGCTCGATTGGCCAGCTCGACGATCTCGCTCACCATGCTGCGGCCGCAGCCGAGCTCGTCATGGAGCTCGGCCACGTCGACAAAGTTCCGGCCGACATCGTCAGCAAAGCCATCAAGTACCTCATCGCTGCCGCCGACCGCGCCTTCGAATCTGGCAGCCTGCGCATGGCTGCTCACCACTCCACGCGGGCGCTGGAACTCGCTGGAGTTGGCCACTCCGGAGAAGCAACTCTGTGCGATGCCGACCTCGCTCATCTCTACGTCGTCCGCGCTGGCGCCTTGATCGAGCAGCGCAACTTCGCTGGCGCAGGCGACGACATCGATGAACTGCAGGTCATTGCCGATCGGCTTGGCGATGTTCGCCTTCGAGCCGAGTCGTACCGCCTACGGGGTTCGCTCAGCCAAGTTGCCGGTCGTATCGACGATGCCCGACTCGAGCTGGGCCAAGCGGTCGACCTGCTGCGCGATGCCGAAGACCCCGCCGCTCTGGCGCGTGCGTTGCGGGTGCGCGGTTTCATCGAAATGTTCGGCGGCTCGCTGATCGACGCCGAGTGGTTTTTCGGCGAGGCGCACGGGCTCTACGAGCGTCTGGACGACGAGCGGGGCCTGGCCTACATCGAGCAACACCGCGCCTGGATCGCGTTCATGTCAGGCAACCTCGCCACCGCACGTGAGCGGCTGACGCACGCCGCCGACGCTCACGAGCGGATGGGCGACCGCAACGGTGTCGGCTGGGCACTGGGTCTACTTGCATTCGTCGAGTTCTTTGAGGGCCACTTCGACAACGCCGAATCGCTTGCTGACATCGTCGGCAAGGAGGCCGAGCTGCGCGGGGACATCTGGGCCGCCAGCATGATGAACACGCTCCTCGCCGACCTGCGGCTCTGGCAGGGCAAGCTCGAAGAAGCAGCCGATCTGGCTGACAAGGCGCGAACGCGCTTCAAGAAGATCAACGACAAGTTCGGTCTGGTGCAGTCGATGGCACCACTGCTGCGGGCCCAGGTCGGCTTGGGTCGCCACTCCGCTGGGCAACGCACTGCTGAAGAACTGCTGTCGTTGGCCGACACCTCGCAGAACGGCCCTGCTCCACTGATGGCTGTCGCTGGCGCAGCCATGCATCGCGGCAATCCGAATGTTGCGGCCGCGATGGCGGAACGGGCGCTCGTCGAGATCAAGGCAATTGGCGGTCGCCTCTTCGAGCCACTGTTGGTGCTCGCCCTTGCGTACGCACAACAGGGCCGTACCGACGAAGCGCTGGTCACTCTCGAGTCGGTGCCTGCCGAAGGCAGCGAGCACCCGTTCACACACGCGGTGTCCGCCCTGATTTACAGCGCCGTCGGTCAGCCGGAACTCGCCATCGGCCATGCCGACGCAGTCACGGTCGCAACCGGCGCCACCTATCTCGACGAGGTCTTCGCCTACGTTGCGGCCGCTGGTGCTGCCCTTCAAATGGGCGACATCGAGCAGGCTGAACTCACTGCCCAGGCGGCTGTCGCTCGCGCAGTAGGAGTCGGCGATGTGGTGGCGTGCGCGCTGTCCACTGCCATCTTCCACGCGGTCACCGGCACGATACATCCGGCGCATGACGAGCTCAGCCCTCTCGGCGAGGGCTGGACCACGCTGCTGCAATTGCTGGTGCGCCGCGAGAGCGATTCCAGTCCCACTCCGATGGCCTCAGCCGGCGAGTAAGCAAGTCGTTCAGCCAGCAAGTCGTTCAGCCAGCAAGTCGTTCAGCCAGCAGGTCGTTCAGCCAGCTAACGAGTCGCGGCGCCACGGCAGGTCGGCGAGGTACTTCGCCGCCGCCGGGTGCGGGTCCATCACCGGATCGTCGGCGTGCGGCACCACCACGAATTGCGGCTGGTGGCGAACCTGGCAACCCGGGCAGTGATAGAGCGTGCGGGCGTGCTCGCCGACCCGACGAACCTCGACCGTGTCGCCGCAGCGCGCACACCGCTGTCCGTTGCGGCCGTATACCGCAAGGCCACCAGGAATCTCCGACGCTGTGACGCGATAGACGTGCTGCAGGTTGGCGCGCAACATGCGCGAGGCAGCGTGGATGATCTGCACACAGTCAATGGGGAGCAATGAGCCGACCTCGGCGAACGGGCTGATCTCACACGCCCACAGAATCTCGCTGCGATACACGTTGCCGACACCGCATGCCACGTGTTGGTCGAGCAGCACTTCCGAGATGGGGCACTCCGGGTTGGCGTATTCGTAGATGCGCCGCGCGCACTCCATCAAATTCTCGTCCGGCGCAGTGCACAGGTCCGGGCCCAACCGGCCCATGCCTGGGTGACGGAACCGGTCGAACTCGCGATACGTCTCGACAATGGGAGCGCTGAAACAGACGGCGACCCAATCCGGCACTTCGATAGCGACACGCATCTGCTCGCTGGGGCGACGCCACCGTTCGCCACCGCGATAGAGGTGCCACGAACCGTTCATCCGCATGTGCGTGTGCAGCACAATGCCGTCGTCCCACACAATTTCCAGGTGCTTGCCGTGGGCCTCGACTCGCTCGATGACGCGACCGATGCCGGGGCGGGGGCCGTAGAGGCGTGGCGCATCAAAGCGCGTCGTTGCACGACCAGTCAGAGCCGTACGCAAGGCTGCGGCAGTTCGGTGAATCGTGTCGCCTTCAGGCACGAAGCTCAGACTACGCAACCTTCAGACCCTTGTCGCGCGATACCTGGCTGGGGTCCCGTGTCGGTAACGTGCCTGTGTGATTTCTGACGACAGGCCGGCCGTTCACATGGACGCTGACATGGACGTTGACGCGGATGTGCACGCGGAAGTGATCGTTGACGAGAACGAAGAAATTCTCGAATTCAATGTCGAGCCGATCTCAGATCCGGTGGGCACCGCCCGCCGCCGCCACGGCGCAGCTGGCGCAATGCTCGCCGCTGGCATGTTCGGCGTCGACATCGCGTTAGGTCGCAAGCCGAAAGAGGAGGCCCCCATCGTGATGGCGGCCAGCTCCGAGCCCGTGGATATCGACAAGGACGGCATCGAGATACCGATCGATGAGAACACGTCGGTGTACGCACCGCCGCAGCCCCCGTCGGACCCGTTTCCGCCACGCCGTCGTCGCAAGGCCTAGGAGGATTGCGCGTGCGTACGGTTCGGTTGGCGATGGTCGCTGCAGTATTCAGTACCGGCGTCATGGTCGCCGCACCCATCCCGTCATCCGTGAGTGCCGACGAGGCCGACGTCGAAATCACTGACGTGCGCCTGCTCAGCGACCTTGCCGAACTGAATTCGCGCCGAGTGCAAAGCACATCGGAAACAGCGGTCACCGTCGAGGTCCTGACCACCGACAACGCCGACATCTCGTCCGCCATCAATCGGCTCGGCGGCGACGTAACCGGCAGCGTCGCTGGCCAGGTGGTCCAAGCCAAGATGCCCGTCAGCAAGCTCAAGGCGCTGGCCAACACTCGGGGCGCGACCTTCGTGCGTGCCCCGCGGGCCGCGGGCTACATCCCCGGCGACACCCGCCGCACCGAGTTCGCACCGGGAAGTGGCACCTCCAGCGCTGCGGTCGGCATCACCAACGCAGCCGCATGGCACACGGCTGGCTTCGGCGGTGCGGGAATCCGCGTCGGCGTCATCGACTACTTCAACTTCGCCATCTGGAACACCACCGAACACGGGCCGTTGCCGACACAAGCCAACGGCCGCACCTTCTGCCAGGATTCGTTGAATTCGGGCATGTGCAGTGGCGGTGCGATCGTCAGCCAGCCC
Source organism: Ilumatobacteraceae bacterium (assembly GCA_031428795.1). Classification (GTDB taxonomy): domain Bacteria; phylum Actinomycetota; class Acidimicrobiia; order Acidimicrobiales; family Ilumatobacteraceae; genus UBA668. Next base: position 9,476 of record JANOYI010000281.1, read on the forward strand.
GAGGGTGCACACGGTGTCGCGGTGACCGAGATCGTGAAAGACATGGCACCGCTCAGCGAGGTATACGTCGCCTCAGTGGGCACCGTCGCCGATCTACAGGCTGCCATCAACTGGTTCGCATCCAAGGGCGTCACCATTCTGACCCGCTCGCTGGGCGCAGCCTACGATGGCCCGGGCGATGGGACTGGTCCACTGGCCTCGGTGGTCGACTCCGCGGCAAGCCTTGGCATGGTGTGGTTCAACTCTGCGGGCAACGACGCCATCGATGGATACATGCGTCGGTCAGTGCCCACCAACCTGCCCGCCAACGGTTACGTCGACCTCAGTCGCAACGGCAGCGGCGACACATGGCTGCGCCTCGATGGCGGCAGCAGCGGCGGCGTCCTGTTCGACGGCATTCGTTGGAGCAACGACTGGTACCTGCCCGCCAGTCAGCGCACCGACTACTCCGTCGAGTTCTGGGAGCCGCGGTTCGACACTCACGAGAACAACGACGCCTACAACCCAGCGTCGACGAACGAGCTGTGGCCAATCGACATCGACGACGACCCTGGCAACGGAATTCAGAACGTGTACAACGCCAACCAGCGCGCAGGTGCCGCCCCGTTGGAGGTCGAGGACCTGTTCGTGTTCCCCGACAACTTCTTCGGCAATTATGGCGGCATCGTCTACATGCGAGTGCGGCGCAACTCCGCCACAACCGTTGGCGCTTCACCCGATCAGCTGGAGATCGCCCTCGGCGATGGGCTGCTGGAACTCGGCTACTACGACACACCGGGCAGCGCGTCGAAGCCAGTGGTTGACTCGAGGAACCCCTCCCTTGTCGCAGTCGGCGCGGTCGATCCACCCGCCGGAAGCGCGATCGCCAACTACTCGTCGCAAGGTCCCACCTTCGATGGGCGAGTGAAGCCCGACATCTCCGCACCGGCCGGATTCGCAAGTGTCGCCTACGGCGGATCGTTCCAAGGCACGTCTGCCGCGTCGCCCGTTGCAGCGGGCATCGCGGCATTGCTGCAGGGCGCAGGACTCGCCGTTCCAGGTCGGTCAACAGCAGCACTCGTCAAACACTTCGTCACCGACCTGGGCGCTCTGGGGAAGGACAACGTCTTCGGCGCCGGCAAGGTATTGCTGCCCGCTGCGCCAACAGCGCTGAATATGGCCCCCGGTAAGTACGTGCCGCTCACTGATCCGTCGCGGGTGTTCGACTCACGCAGCATGCCAGCGGCCGGGCTCGGGTTCGGCCCGTACCCGCAGTTCTCGATTGTCGATGTAGCGGTGCTGGCCGGATTGCCAGTGTCACCCGCAGCCGTGTCTGCTGTTGCAGTCAACATCACCTCCACTCGCTCGCCCACCGCCGGCTTCATTCAGGCATCGCCGTACCTCGCGGCTGCTACCGGCGGCACCTCCACCCTCAATATCTCCTCGCCGGGAACCGATCGCCCGAACTTCGCCATCGTGCCGATCGGCCAAGACGGCAAGATCAGCCTGTACCTCGATGTCGGCGGCGACGTGATCGTGGATGTACTCGGCTACTTCCAGACCGGCGCCGCGACCTCCGCCGATGGCCGGTTCGTTGCAATCGCACCCGAGCGATGGATGGACTCACGCAACAACGGTCTGCTGCCCGCGGGTATGGGCACGCCGACCGTGGTCGTTGCCGGGGCGGCGGCCACCATGGTGCGGTTGCCCACAACGGTGGTGCCCACCGGCGGCGTGAAAGCATTGGTCGTCAACGTCACCGCAGCCGGCGCCAATGCGCCGGGCTTCATGATCGCGATACCTGACGGCGCCAACGCGGCCGGCGCGCAACACAGCACGGTGAATTACGTCGCGACCTCAGCGGCGGCGAACACCGCGATCGTGCCGGTTGGCCCCAGCGGTTCGGTCGCGATCTACACGACGGCGTCCGCACACATCATCGTTGACGTGGTCGGATACATCACCGACGGCACCGCCGCGAACACGACCACAGGTCTCTTCCAGGCAATCACGCCCTACCGCACGTACGACACACGCAACGCACCACTCTCGCCGTTCGTGCGAGCGGAGGCGCGCACCATTGCCCTCAGTACGGTGCCAGGCGTGGCCGCCAACGCCTCCGCAGTCTCGTCCAACCTGACTGTCACCGGACCATCCGCCGCCGGGTTCCTCACGGTGTACCCGGTCGTCGAGCCCGCGACCTCAAACCTCAACTTCGCTCCCGGCCAGACGGTGGCCAACGGCGCATTGCTGCGATTGAGCCCCGCCGGGACCGTTGTGGCCAGCATGAGCGAGGCGGGCCACGTGCTCATTGACATCAACGGTTTCTTTCTCAGCTGATGCGCGCGCTACAACTTGTACCGAAACCTTCCAACACGAACTGCGGCGAACGATGAGCGATCAACTCGATACCAAGACCGGCTGGCTCTCACGTGACGAGCTGGAGAACATTCGGGCCAACGTGCCACTGGTGTATGTCGACGCCGTACCGGTGAAAGTCGACGAGCTCGGCCGGGTCACGCACGTGGGTATGTTGCTGCGCCAAGCCGCTGACGGCACCATCAGCCATATGGTCGTGTCGGGCCGCGTGCTCTATGGCGAGCGCATCCGCGACGCTGTGTTGCGCCATCTGGAGAAAGACCTTGGACCGCTGGCCCTACCTCGCATTCCGCCCGAGGTCGCCCCGTTTACCGTCGTCGAGTACTTCCCCGACGCCGAGGTCAGCGGCTTCCAAGACCCGCGCCACCACGCCGTCAGCCTTGCGTTCGTCGTGCCAGTGTCGGGTGATTGCCAGCCCACACAGCAGGCACTCGACCTGCGCTGGTTCACTCCCGAGGAAGCGATCAGCGAAGAAACCCGTCGCGAGATGACCGGCGGCCACGACCGGCTCATCCGCCTGGCCCTCGCGCACGTCGGTCAACTGCCCTAACCCGCCGAGTCAGAGCTCGATGAGCTCGCCGACCAGTTCTCGAAGCTGCCGAAGTGCTACAGGCCCGACGTTCGTGCCCGTGCGATCGACCACTCGATCGACGCTCACGGTCGTGATCAGGTGCGCTTGAGCAACGCCAAAACCATCGATCGGGACTTCGCTCAGCCACCCGCGAATCGATCGAGTGCATGGTGCAACCAATACTGCGGATTGACGGAACTCCAGCACATCGTCGGAGGTCAGCACGACGGCGGGACGCACGAAACCAGCCTCACCTCGAGCTGGGGACCCGAAGTCGATCAGAAGCACGTCACCTGCTCGCATCAGCCACATCAGATGCCGACGCGTCCAGCACTGCAAGATCGTTGGAATCGAGCGGTTGGCTCGCGAGTTGACTGCCCATTACTCTGCGTCGCTCTCGACGGATCAGCGCGTCCAGTTGCGCGTCCATGGTGAGACCGTCGCGCTCTGCGAGCTGCCGGAGCGCATCGCGGGTGCGCATCGAAACCTTGATGGTTGTCAGTCCCGAAGTCATACTCAGCAGTATACCCACGGCTCCACCCAGCGGTAGCAACCGAATACACTTGGTTCAGCTGATGGCTCTGCCAGTGGGTGGGGCCCAGAGGCCACCGATCGTTTGATAGCCCTGTTCGGCGTCCCACACGTGGTGCACCGGGTCGTGCACGAAGTAGCGGGTGAAGCTGTCGATGGTGAACGCCACGCCATCACTGCGAAAACCCGTCCGCTGCCACTGCGCGCCACCGACGGTCGCGTAGCGGGCTGCCAGCATGCCGGCCGCCGCATGCAGTTCGCCGGCCACGTCGCTTGGCTGCTGTTCGCTGTATGCCTCTTCGATCGCAGTCTCGTCCTGGTCCCAGTTCTCGAACGTGGGGCCGTTCTGGTAGAGCATCATCTCCAGCCGCAGCAGGTACAGGCGGTACACGTCGCGAACATGGCAGGCGTACTCAGTCGCCGACCAGGTGTCGTCGTCAGGCCGCTGGGTGGCCCGCGGGTCGGTGAGAAGCTCGCGCCAGCGCTGCGCATTCGCCTCGATTGCAGCGCGTGCGGTCAGCGGGTCGAAGGTCGCTGCCTCGAAACCACAGTCGGGGCAGACTCGCTCGAGTACCCAGGTCCAGTTCTTGTCGTCCGGCACGATCGGCATGGGCCGACCGTAGCCCGCCAACTGCCTAGAGGGCAGCGACGATTTCGGCCATCAGGTCGCCAGCTTCGGTGGGGTTGAGGCCCACCTTCACACCGGCAGCACGCAGCGCGTCCATCTTGCCCTGGGCCGTGCCCTTGCCGCCGCTGGTGATGGCGCCCGCATGACCCATCTTCTTGCCCTCGGGGGCGGTGACGCCTGCAATGTAGGCGCTCATCGGCTTGGTGACGTTGGCCTTGATGAACTCCGCCGCCTCCTCCTCAGCCGAGCCACCGATCTCGCCGATCATGATGATCGCGTGCGTCTCGGGGTCGGCCTGGAACTCCTTCAGGCAGTCGATGAAGTTGGTGCCCGGCACCGGGTCGCCACCGATACCAACGCACGTGGACACGCCGATGCCGCGCTGCTTCAGCTCGTACAGCGCTTGGTAGGTGAGCGTGCCCGAGCGGCTGACGATGCCGACGTTGGGGCCGCTGGCCGTGGGCAGCTGTGCAATCTCGCCGGCGGTGATGCCGATGTTGCACTTGCCTGGGCTGATGATGCCCGGGCAGTTGGGGCCGAGCAGGCGCGTGTTGGGGAAGTCGCGCACGAGCGTGTTGTAGACCTTCGCCTCATCTTGTGCGGGAATGCCCTCGGTAATGCACACGATGAACGCGATGCCCGCAGCTGCGGCCTCGAGAATCGCGGCTGATGCGGCTTTCGGCGGCACGGCGATGAACGATGCGGTCGCGCCGGTGGCGGCCACGGCTTCGGCAACCGTGTTGAACACGGGAATCGCCGTGCCACCTTCAACGGCCACATCGGTGCCGCCCTTGCCGGGTGTGACACCGCCGACAACCTGGGTGCCGTACGCCTGGTTGCGCAGGCCGTGGTACTTACCCTGGCCGCCCGTGAGGCCCTGGACGATGACCTTCGTATCAGCGTTGACGAAGATGGCCATGATCAGTTTCCGTTCGCAAGTGCTACGGCCGCATGGGCAGCTTCGAGCATGGTGGGCTTGGAGGTGAGCTTCGATTCGGGGATGCCGGCGTTGGCCAGAATCTCGCGCCCCTCGGCAGCGTTGGTGCCGTCGAGGCGGATGACGATGGGTGCCCGCAGGTCGACGCGGCTGAGTGCCTCGACGATGCCCTTGGCCACTTCTTCGCCACGAGTGATGCCGCCGAAGATGTTGATGAAGATGCTCTTCACGTTCTCGTCGGAGTTGATGACCCCGAGGGCCGCAGCCATCATGTCGGCGTTGGCGCCACCGCCGATGTCCAGGAAGTTGGCAGCGGTGCCACCGACCTGGTTGACGACGTCGAGCGTGCTCATCGCAAGCCCGGCTCCGTTGGCGATGATGCCCACGGTGCCGTCGAGGCCGATGTATTGCAGGTCGTGTGTGCGGGCCAATTGCTCGCGTTCGTCCAGCTCCTCGGTGGCACGGAACTCGTCCCATTCGGGGTGACGGAAGCCGGCGTTGTTGTCGAGGCTGACCTTGGCGTCGAGGGCGTGCACGCCACCGTCCGGGCGCAGGATGAGCGGGTTGATCTCGGCCAGATCGCAATCGCCGCGGGTGAAGCAGTCGTACAGCTTCACCAGCATGTCGGCCACGCCGTCGAGGGCTTCCTCGTCGATGTTGGCACGTACCGCAGCGTCGCGCGCAACGGCCAGCGAGATGCCGTCGACCGGGTTGATGTGCAGCAGCACGATGGCGTCGGGGTTCTCGACGGCGACAGTCTCGATCTCCACGCCACCCTCGGCGCTCAGCATGAGCAGGTGGTCCTTGGCAGCGCGATCCAACGAGTACGAGGCGTAGTACTCCTTGCTGATCTCGCTGGCGTGCTCCACCCACACGCGCTTGACGACGTGACCCTTGATGTCCATGCCGAGGATGTTGCCAGCGTGCAAACGAACCTCGTCGGGCGTATCGGCCAGCTTGATGCCGCCGGCCTTGCCGCGACCACCGACCTGCACCTGCGCCTTGACGACGACGGGGTAGCCAGCCATCTCAGCGGCGGCCACAGCCTCGTCGACCGTGTAAGCGACGTCGCCCGGGCTCACGGGGATGTCGTAGCGGGCGAAGTACTGCTTGCCCTGATACTCGAACAGGTCCATCTAGGCCTCGGTCTCTCTCTCATCTGGTAACGGCTCGGCTGATTCACGACTATCCAATTCGGCTTCCAGCCAGCTGCTGATTGCCTTCAACGAGCTTCCCGGCCCGAACACGTGGGCCACACCTTGCTCCTTGAGCGTGCGCGCATCGGCGTCGGGAATGACTCCGCCACCGAACACCAGCAGGTCGCCGAGGTCGCGGTTGCGCAGTTCCTCCATCACACGCGGGAACAACGTGAGGTGCGCGCCGCTGAGCAGCGACAGGCCAACAGCGTCGACGTCTTCCTGCAGCGCAGTCTCCGCGATCTGCTCGGGAGTCTGATGCAAGCCCGTGTAGATGACCTCGAAACCGTGGTCGCGCAGAGCGCGAGTGATGGTCTTCGCGCCGCGATCATGGCCATCAAGACCTGGCTTTGCCACGACAACTCGATAGGGCCGATTCACAAGTAGGGAACCCTACGACTGATCTGCCGCTTCGCTCAATTCGCGACGAGGCTCGCCGTGTCGCTTTCCCTCGACTGGCGGGCACACTGTGGGCGATGCAGCGCCCGCAGCTTCGTTCCAACTTCGCCCGAGCTGTGCTGCCCGTGCTGTTCGGCATTGGTGTCATCATCGTCGTCGGGCTGATGCTGTGGGGCGTGGCGGCGCTCACGTCGAAGAACTCCGACGAGGTGACCGACAATCTGGCTCCGGCGTTTCAGGAGATGGGCAACGCCGAGTTCATCGCCAGCCAGATCGCCGACGGCGGGCCCATCA
>JANOYI010000282.1:0-5396 GCA_031428795.1 Ilumatobacteraceae bacterium
CGCTTCGAAGAGGCTGGCCGTCTCCGCGACCAGGAGAAGTCACTGCTGGAGGAGAAGGCCGCCAAGGAAGTCGAAATCAAGGCCAGCGGTGTCGACCTGTTCGACGAGGTCGACGAAGAAGCCATCGCCGAGGTGCTCAGCCTCTGGACCGGTATCCCCGTGTTCAAGCTCACCGAGGAAGAGACGGCCAAGCTGCTCAACATGGAGGGTGAGCTGCACAAGCGCATCATCGGGCAGGAAAACGCGGTCAGGGCCGTCAGCCAGAGCGTGCGCCGCACCCGCGCCGGCCTCAAGGACCCGAAGCGCCCCAGTGGCTCGTTCATCTTCCTCGGTCCCACAGGTGTTGGTAAAACAGAGCTGGCCAAGACGCTTGCCGAGTACCTGTTCGGCGACGAGAAGAGCCTCATCTCGCTCGACATGAGCGAGTACATGGAGAAGCACACGGTCAGCCGTCTCGTGGGCTCGCCCCCCGGGTACGTGGGCTACGAAGAGGGTGGCCAGCTCACCGAAGCTGTGCGGCGCAAGCCGTTCAGCGTCGTGCTGTTCGACGAGATCGAGAAGGCCCACCCCGACGTGTTCAACACACTGCTCCAGATTCTGGAGGAGGGTCGGCTCACCGACAGCCAGGGTCGCACCGTCGACTTCCGCAACACCGTGCTCATCATGACCTCCAACCTCGGCTCCGCCGATCTGCGCAAGGCCAACGTCGGCTTCACCAAGATCGACGAAGCCATGAGCTACGAGCGCATGAAGGACAAGGTCACCGACGCGCTGAAGAGCCACTTCCGTCCCGAGTTCCTCAACCGCATCGACGAAGTCATCGTCTTCCACGAGCACAGCCGCGATGCGGTGATGCAGATGGTCGATCTGATGACCAAGCGTCTCACAGGTCAGCTGGAAAACCAGGGTCTGGGCATTGAGCTGACGCAGGCGGCCAAGGAACTGTTGGCCGAGAAGGGCTACGACCCGCAGTTGGGCGCCCGCCCGTTGCGCCGTGCCATTCAGCGGATGATCGAAGACGTGCTGTCGGAGAAGATCCTGTACAAGGAATTCCACGCTGGCGAGATCATCGTGGTGGATACCGAGGACGACCCCGAGCGTCCCGGCGAGCGCAAGCTGTCGTTCACGGCAGTCGAGGGCTTCCAGCCGCCGGCAGCAATCGAGTTGGCCACCACGGCCGTGCCCGACACCGTTGTCGCTATCGCAGACCCCCCGGCCGTCACCGAATAAGTCTCAGCTGCTTCGGTCGCGCCGCGGGCAACCGCGGTGCGGCTGGCAGAATGGTCGAATGCGTCGCCTGCTTGCTCTCGTTGTCGCCGCGCTTGCGCTGACGGCGTGCAAGGTGGACACGACGGTCGATGTGACAGTGAAGGCCGACGGCACGGGGGTCATCACGCTCACCGCCGTGGCCGACGCAGATGTGTTGGCGCAGGCTCCCGGGTTGGCCGAGGATCTTCGCTTTGACGACGCGATCGCGGCTGAATGGATTCTGACGCCGCCCGCCGCAACCGAAACCGGCGGGTTGGAGGTGGTGCTGACGCACGAGTTCGCCACGGTCGAAGAAGCGACAGCGTTGCTGCAGTCGATCAACGGTGTCGGCGGTCCGCTGCACGATGTCGTGCTGACTCGCGCGGTCACCGACGACGACATCACGACATCGCTCGCCGGCACGTTGCGAGTCGACGGCGGCATCGATGCGTTCGCCGACCCCGATGTGTTGTCGGCCATCGGCGGCAGCCCATACGCGGACAACATCGCCGCCACCGGCTTGCGGCCAACGGATGTGGTGACATTCACGTTCAACGCAGATCTGCCCGGCGAGCCAACGACACCCGCGACCGGTACCGCCGATGGTGAGCAGACCCTGACCTGGTCGGTACCACTCGATGGCACCCCCGCAGAACTGACGTCTGTCTCGGTGATCGCGCAGGGCACGCCGTCCAGCGTCTGGGGCACGGTCGCCACCATTGCGCTGGTCGTGTTGGTCGCATGGTGCGTGCTGGCCGTCGCGTTCATCGCCTTCGTCGCCAGAGCCCGCAAACGACGCGCCCACCGCCACCGCACTGTGTGACACCCATTCCGTAGGGTGCTGGCATGGCCAAGGTTCGTGTTGTGTATCGCTGTGCTGAGTGTGGCGCAGCCACCCCGAAGTGGGCTGGGCGTTGCGCCGCGTGCGAGGCGTGGAACTCGTTGGTCGAAGATGTCGATCTGCCCGCGCCCGCAGCCGGGCACAATCTGGGTCCATCGGCGCCGGCCATGCCCATCGGTTCGGTCGACGCCTCGTTCGCCAAGCCACGATCCACCGGCATCCCCGAACTCGATCGGGTGCTCGGTGGCGGGCTGGTCCCCGGCTCGGTCACGCTGCTGGGCGGCGAGCCGGGAATCGGCAAGAGCACACTGCTGCTGCAGCTGCTGGCTCAGTGGCCGCACCGAACCCTGTACGTCAGCGCTGAGGAGAGCGGGCAGCAGGTGCGGTTGCGCGCCGAGCGGCTGGATGCGGTGCGCCCCGAGCTGTGGCTGCTGCCCGAGACCTCGCTCCCCCACATCATCGCGGCCATCGACGATGTGAAACCCACACTCGTCGTGATCGACAGCATCCAGTCCATCGCCGACCCCGATGTGCCGTCGGCGCCAGGCAGTGTGGTGCAGGTGCGCGGGTGCGCCCATCGGTTGGTGGGCGAGGCCAAGCGGCGCAACCTGCCCATCGTGATGGTCGGCCACGTCACCAAGGAGGGCGGGCTGGCCGGGCCGCGCGTCTTGGAGCACGTGGTCGACACGGTGCTCAGCTTCGAAGGCGACCGTCACCACTCGCTGCGCCTGCTGCGTGCGGCCAAGCACCGCTTCGGGCCCACCAATGAATTGGGTGTGTTCGAGATGGCGGGCGAAGGGTTGATCGGCGTGCCCGACGCCAGCAAGCTGTTCCTCACCGACCGTCGCACCGGCGTTGCCGGTTCAGCCATCACGCCAACGCTGGAGGGCCAGCGGCCGCTGCTCGTGGAAGTGCAGGCGCTCACCAACCCTGTCACTCCAGGTGCTCCGCCGCGGCGCAGCGCGCAGGGTGTCGACTCCGGTCGGCTGGCGCTACTGCTGGCGGTGCTCGAACGGCGGTCGCGTGTGTCGCTCAGTCAGCACGAAGTGTTCGCGTCGGCGGTCGGTGGCGTGCGATTGACCGAGCCGGGCGCCGATCTCCCGTTGTGTCTCGCGTTGGTCAGCGCATGGTTGAACTATCCGATCCCTCCCGATCTTGTCGTGTTCGGGGAAGTGGGTCTGGCCGGCGAGCTGCGCCAGGTCGCGCACGCTCCGCGCCGGTTGGCGGAGGCAGCGCGCATGGGGTTCACCCGGGCCATCGTCCCCGCCAACTCCCCCAACGGTGTGGACGGCATCACACTCACCCGCGTCTCCACAATCGACGAAGCCCTCTACGTAGCGGGCCTCTCCGAACGCACCCAATGAACCCGTGAGCGGCGTCAGCTCTTCGGGGCACTCGTAGACTGCGGGCGTGTCGCCGCAGCCCACTCCCAACGATGCACTCCATAAGGCGCTGGCGCAGGTGGCGCCGGGAACGGCGTTGCGCGACGGGATCGACCGAGTGGTGAGGGCAAAGATGGGTGCGCTGATCGTCGTCTGCGACGAGCCTGCCGTGTTGGCCATCTGTAGCGGCGGCTTTCTGCTGGACGCGGAGTACACCCCGCAGCGGCTCAGCGAGCTGGCCAAGATGGACGGCGCCATCATCCTCACCACCGATGGCAGTCGTATTGCCCGCGCCAACGTGCACCTGGTTCCCGACACCAATGTGCCCACCCACGAGACCGGCACTCGTCACCGCACCGCCGAGCGCGTGGCCGTTTCATTGGGCGTGCCGGTGATCAGCGTCAGTGAAGAGATGAGCGTCATCAATGTGTACGCCGGCGGCATGCGTCGCCAGCTCAACGACATTGGTCGACTGCTCGACCGCGCCAACCAGGCACTGCAAACGCTTGAGCGGTACAAGACCAAGCTCGACGACGCGACCAGCGCTTTGACGTCGTTGGAAGTGGAAGACGTGGTGACGGTGCGCGACGTAGCAGCAGTCGTTCAGCGCGGCGAGATGGTGCGTCAGATCGCGGCCGAGATCGAGACGATGATCGTCGAGCTCGGCGTCGACGCCCGCCTATTGCGCCTGCAGCTGGAGGAAGTGTTCACCTCGCTCGACGACGAGCTGGAACTCGTCGTGGCCGACTATCCAATTGAGTCGCAGAGCTTCGCCACCGCTGCCGCCGCCGAGGCGCCTGCGTCGCCGAAGGGTCTGCGCATGCTGGCGCGCGTGCCGCGCATGTCCGATCAGCAGGCGACAGCAATCGCCGACCACTTCGGCGAGCTGGCCAAGTTGCTGCGGGCGACAGCCGAAGAGATCGCCGAGGTCGACGGCGTCAGCCTCAAGGAAGCGCGAGCCGTGAAGGAAACGCTCGATCGCCTGACCGAGACGACGATCCTCGATCAGTACTACTAGTGAGGCAGGACTGTCGTTAGGCAGGACGGTAGGGGGTGGTGACGCCGGGTTGGGTGCCTTCGAAGGTCACTGCTCCGTCTTCGACCAGCTTGATCAGATGGGCCAGCACGCTGCGGCCAGCCGCCTTGTACAGCTTCTTGTCGACGCCGACGTAGAGCTGCTTGACGATGTCCGGGATCGTCGTCGTTCCCGCGCGAACCGCGGCCAGTACGCCCGCCTCGCGGTCGAGGCGGTGTTGCACGAAGGCGTCGACGAAGGTCTTGCCGTCGGTGACGGGTGCGCCGTGGGTGGGCCACAGCACGGCGGGGTCGAGATCCTTCACACGCTGCAGTGACGTCAGGTAGTCGCGCATGTTGCCGTCGGGTGGGGTGATGACTGTGGTGCTCCAGCCCATTATGTGGTCACCGGTGAACAGCGACCGCTGCTCCTCCAACCAGAAACACATGTGGTTGGAGGTATGCCCGGGGGTGTGGATCGCGCGGATGGTCCAGCCGTCGCCCGACGCTGCAATCTCGCCGTCGGCGACGCGCACGTCGGGGTCGAAGGCGTAGTCCAACGACTCCTCTACCTTCGCCTCGCCGGCAGCTTCTGCCGCAGCGGCCGCAGCCTTCTCTTCTTCGTCGGGCTCTTCGGGCGTGTCATCCTCGACCCACCCTTCGCTGATCGCGTGGGGGCCGAACGCGACCGTCGGCGCACCGCTGTATTCGTGCAGCCACGCGGCCAGGGGCGAGTGATCGCTGTGGCAGTGCGTGATCAAAATCGCGACCACTGTCTCGCCTTCGAGCGCGGCGATCAGTGCGTCGCGGTGAGAGTCGGAGATGGGGCCCGGGTCGATGACCGCTACCTCGCCGCGCCCGATGATGTAGGTGCCCGTGCCGTGGTAGGTGAACTTGGACGGGTTCTTCGC
>JANOYI010000283.1:0-2836 GCA_031428795.1 Ilumatobacteraceae bacterium
GACGACCCCGAGGCGCTGCTTGCGAAAATCAAGGAACAGGCGCCCCGTTTCGGCGCCGACGTCACGCTCGAGGATCTCACGGAGACCGACGGCGACGACTGCGAGCAGCTGACCGGCGTCAGCGAGATCGTCGAGCTGGACTACTCGGGTGACGGCCCGATCGTCGTGGTTGGTGGCACCAACGACCCTGCCACACCAATCCGCTGGGCGAAAGAGATGACGGCCGAGCTTGGGCCAAACGCTCGCATGGTGACCTTCACCGGCGAGGGCCACGGCCAGCTCTTGGCCAGCGTGTGTGTCACCGAGATCGAGGCGGCGGTGCTGGCTGACCTGACGCTGCCCGACGAGGGCACGGTCTGCGAACCCGACCCGGTCATCGAAGAACCCGCATGGTGGGGCAACCTGGAGTTCCCCGAGGAGTTCAGCGACGTCGTTGCGCTACCGGCAGTGAGCGCTGCGCTCGGCCTCACCGAGACGCTCGGTTACGGCGAGATGCGGGCCACCTCGCTCGGCTCGCAGGAAGCAGCCGACGCATTCGAGGTCGTCCTCAACGAACTCGGGCTCGAGACTGCGGGCAACCAGGACTTGGGCATCGCTGACACCATCGAGACCGGATACTTCACCCCTGAGGGCGACCTGCTGGTGGTCATCGTGATGGGCCCGGCGGCATTCGACACCTTCGACCTCAGCAGCGCCAAGGCATCGGTTCCGCCCGGCCAAACCGTCGTGCTGTACTTCTACCTGCCTCAATAACGGCACCTACCCGCAGCAGATAGGTCTGTCAGGCAGCGTTGGCCCGGGCAGGCGGAGGTTGCGTTGTCTGCGTGGGTTGCGCTGGTTGTGCGCCCACGGCAGTCCAGAGATCGTTGCGGAGTCTGTCGGCGTGAGGCGGCAGCAGGCCGTTGGCAACGACCACCCCCTCGATCATGTCGCCCAAAACGGCCAGCCACGGCCGACCTTTCAGCTGCACCGCCACCGTTGCGCCCTTCGGGAACCGGCGCAGCGAACGCTGCACGCCCAAAATGCGCGGCGGGCTGCGATAGCTGGGTGCCACCAGGCCGCGACGACGCGCCTCGCGCCCGAGCAGCCGGGCGGCGTGTGCGAAATCGAGTGCGGATTGATTGATAGCCATAACCCGATGGTGCCAGAAGGGTGTGACGCGGTTCCCTGTGAGACCTCACCGGTAGTGTCCCGGCCGTGGAAGAACCCGACGCACTCACGCCGACGCCTGCACCCGGTCTTTCGCCGGCATCCGGTCTTTCGCCTGCACCAGGTCTTTCGCCTGCATCCGGTCTTTCGCCTGCACAGGAGCGGACGTTGGCGCTCATGCGACGCAGCGACGACCCGGTCCTGTTCGACCAGGAGTTCGTGGCCGAGTTGATAGCAGAGGCAACGGCCGCCGTCGCCGAGCTGTCGAGTCGGCTGGGCGGCGAGACGCTCTGGGTCAGCAAATCGTTCCTCTCCAAGGTCCACGGCTGCGAGGTGTTGCACCTTCAGCCCGACGATTTCGAGTGGCGCCCGGCCTCGGCCGCAGGGTTTGTCGCCCACAAGGCCATCGAACTGGCGCTCAACTGGCGCGGTGAGGCCGCGCCAGCGCAGGTGGTCGATGAGGCGCTGGCCCGCCTGGCCGATCAGGCTGACTCGCGCGGCTCGTTCGTGGCCGGTCTCGCCGACGCCGACTGGGCCGAGCTGCGCAGTCGCGCCGTTGATCGCACCACCAAGTTCTTGCAGGACTTTCCACCGCTGCCCCTGTCCGCTCAGCCGGTCCTCGAGGCAGCAGCGAAGTGGCGCCCGCCGGGCACCATCGAAATGTCAGGCAAGGTCGACCTGCAGATCGGCAAGCCGTTCGGCCGCGAGAGCCGGCTGCTGATCGTCGACTTCAAAAGCGGCAACCGCTCTCACCACCACCGAGAAGATCTGCGTTTCTACGCCCTGGTGCAAACCCTTCGCCAGTCCGTGCCGCCGCGCAAGCTGGTCACGTACTACCTCGACTACGCGGAGAGCGACGTTGAAGACGTCACCGAAGGCACGCTGCAGGCTGGTCTCACGCGTGCGCTGGCCGGTATCGAGAAGCACATCGAGTTGAAGATCGAAGGACGTACGCCCGTGAAGCGGCCCGGCTTCGCGTGTCGGTGGTGTCCGCTCAACAACGAGTGCATCGAGGGAATGGCATTCCTCAACCGCGATCTCGCGGACTCCGACGTCACCGACGTCGAGGAGTAAGCCCTCGAAGTCGACTCAGCTGATGACGCGAACTTCGTCGTCGATGCCCAGCCAGTCCCAAATCTTCACCGCGTCGTCGGGCAGCACGCGAATACAGCCGAACGACTCGCCGAACATCGCCAGCGAGCCCACCGTATCGATCGGCTGGATATATTCGCCGTTGCTGTACTTCGGGAGGCTGTGGAACGCAATGCGGGCGCCCTGGTACTTGCCGCGGGTGAATGCAACGAAGTGGGTCATCGTGCTGTACGCACCGGTCATCGTGCTGCTGGCGTTGAGGTCCTTGGCATAGACGGGGTAGGTACCGGGGTCGGGCTGACTCAACGCAGTCGTGATCGGGAACTCGTAGGTGATGACGCCGTCGGCGCACAGCGCACCACGCTGGTTGGCGCGATCAACAATGGCGCCGTGAGGTGTGTCGGGGCAGTCGTCGTTGGTTGCGGGCATCGGGCCGAGCGGACCTGCCCAGATGCCCATCGCCTGCGCCGTCACCCGGCCGACAATTCCGTCGACCTCCAGGCTTTTGGCCGTCTGGTAGGCCTTGACCGCAGTGTCGGTGGCGGCGTCGAAGGCGGTGTCGACAGTGGTGACATATCCAGCGGCGACCAGCTGC
>JANOYI010000284.1:0-12075 GCA_031428795.1 Ilumatobacteraceae bacterium
AGGTTCGAGGAATGCAGCGTTCGCCAGCGCACCTCGCGTCACTGTCTCGGCATCATGCTGACGTAGCGCTGCGGAAGCAATCCCCCTGAATCCCGTGAACCTGTCGCGGGCGTGACCACCAAGATTGATGGCCACAGCCGCGACAGGTTCGCCGTCTTGACCGTGCACAAGCGCACGTGTCCTACTTTGACCTCGGTGTGATTCGGTGGGACGGCGACACGAGCGGGGCGCCCGGCCTCCTCCAGATTGAACTTTGATGGGCTGCACGGCGAGACTTCCGCCATGAGCACTTCTGACGATTCTCAGCTGGCGCAGGTTTCTGCCGCGATTGACAGTCTTCTGGCTGAGTACCCGCCCGCAACCACCGAGAACCTCGAGTTTCGCGGGCGGCGTTACGACGCTGGTCTGGCGTGGGTGCATTTTCCCGAGAAGTTCGGCGGGCTCGGTGCGCGCCCCGATCTCAACCGGCTGGTGGAAGAGCGCTGCCGCAAGGCGGGCGCCAAGGCCACCGATGCGAGCACGTTCTTCATGGCGCTTGCCGGCCCGACCATCGTCACCCACGGCAGCGACGAGCAGAAGGATCGCTTCCTCCGTCCGATGTTCACCGGCGAGGAAAAGTGGTGCCAACTGTTCAGTGAGCCCGGCGCCGGCAGCGACTTCGCCGGCCTTGCCACCAAGGCAATCCGCGACGGCGACGAGTGGATCGTCAACGGCCAGAAGGTGTGGAACACGCTGGCCCACCTGGGCGATTGGGGCATGCTCGTCACCCGCACCGACCCTGAGGCGCCGAAGCACAAGGGCATGACCTACTTCGCGCTCGACATGAAGTTGCCCGGCGTAGAAGTTCGTCCGCTACGCCAGATCACCGGCGAGGCCGAGTTCAACGAGGTCTACATGACCGATGCTCGGGTACCCGACGACTGTCGCATCGGTGCCGTTGGCGAAGGCTGGCGCGCCGCGCTCACCACGCTGATGAACGAGCGGACTGCCATCGGTTCTGGCAGCGGCGGCGGCAAGCGCAAGGGCCCCATCGACGAAGCGATCCGCCTGTTCCAAGAGCTACCTGCCGACCAGCAGACCGGGGCCAAGCGCGACCACCTGATGAAGCTGTACTGCACGTCCGAAGTCAGCCGCCTCACCAACGCTCGTGGCGCCGCCATGGCGAAGGCTGGCAACCCCGGGCCCGAGGGCAGCATCGCCAAGCTCGCACTCAGCAACTTCAACAAGGTGTGCACCGAATTCTGCATGGAACTGCTGGGCGCCGACGCGATGGTTGGCTACGACTTCACGTTCCGCCGTCCGGAGAACCTCTCGGTGGACGGTATGGACCACGGCATTCGCCACAGCTTCCTGCGCGCCCGCGCCAACAGCATCGAGGGCGGCACCACCGAGATCATGAAGAACATCCTCGGCGAGCAAATGCTCGGCCTGCCCGGCGAGCCGCGCATCGACAAGGACCAGCCCTGGAGCAAGGTGCCGCGCAACTAACTTCCAAATTCCTACATCGGCGTTGAGATGCGGTACTACCGCAGATCAGCGCCGACTTGGCCAGCGCACTTCCTTCATCGGCGTTGAGATGCGGTACTACCGCAGATCAGCGCCGACTTGGCGGATTTTGGCTGGGGTTGCCAACCCGGCGCCAGATACGGTTCACGTCCGATGAGCAACGCACCTGACACTCCCGCCGCTGCCAACTTTGTGCGCGACCTGGTGCGCGCCGACATCCAGCACGGCACCTTCGGCGGGCGGGTACAGACACGCTTCCCACCCGAGCCGAACGGGTACCTGCACATCGGCCACGCCAAGGCAATCTGCGTCGACTTCGGTATCGCCGAGGAGTTCGGCGGCGTCTGCAAGCTGCGCTTCGACGACACCAACCCCGTGACCGAGGAGACCGAGTACGTCGACGCAATCGTCGACGACGTGCGCTGGTTGGGCTTCGAGCCCGGCGAACCGGTCTACGCCAGCGATTACTTCGAGCAGCTGTATCTGTGGGCCGAACACCTCATCACCACCGGCTTCGCCTACGTCGACGACCAGGACGCCGAGACCATCTCGGCGCAGCGCGGCGGGTACGGCAAGCCGGGTATGGAAAGCCCTCATCGCGACCGAAGCGTGGAAGAAAATCTGACGCTGTTCCGCAGCATGCGCTCCGGCGACCTTCCCGATGGCAGCCACGTGTTGCGCGCCAAAGCCGACATGCAGCACGACAACATGCAGCTGCGCGACCCGATCATGTATCGCATTCGCCACGAGCACCATCACCGCACGGGCGACCAGTGGGTGCTGTACCCGACGTACGACTGGGCGCACGGCCAGAGCGACGCTATCGAGGGCGTCACGCACAGCCTGTGCTCGTTGGAATTCGATAGCCACCGTGCGCTCTACGACTGGTACCTGGAGCGCCTTCCGCTGCCAGGCGACCAGCCGCGCCAAACCGAGTTCGCCCGCCTGGAGTTGACCTACACCGTCACGTCGAAACGCAAGCTGCGCCAGTTGATCGACGACGGCATCGTCGACGGGTGGGACGACCCCCGCCTGCCCACACTGCGCGCGCTGCGCCGTCGCGGCTACCCCGCCACCGCGATTCGCGATTTCTGCGAGTTCATCGGTGTCGCCAAGACCAATAGTCGCCACCAGATCGAGCTGCTCGAATGGTTCATCCGTAACGAACTCAACCGCACCGCACAGCGCCGGATGGCCGTCCTGAAGCCGGTGAAACTTGTCGTCACGAACTGGCCGCAGGGTCACGTGGAGATGGTCGAGCTGGTCAACAACCCAGAGAACCCTGCCGACGGTTCCCGAACAGTCGCCTTCACTGGCGAGGTGTGGATCGAGGGCGACGACTTCAAGGCCGATCCGCCGCCGAAGTACTTCCGCCTCACTCCCGGCAGCGAAGTGCGCCTGCGCGGCGCGTTCTACGTGAAATGCACCGGGTTCACCGCCGACGATGAGGGCAACGTCACCGAAGTGCAGTGCACCTACGACCCCGAAACCAGGGGTGGCAGCGCGCCGGACGGGCGCAAGGTGAAGGCGACCATTCACTGGGTCTCCACCGCCCACGCCGTCGACATTCAGGCGGCGCAGTACGAGCGGCTGTTCACCACCGAGACGCCCGGCGAGGCAACGGGCGAGCCAATGGACGACCTCAACCGCGACTCGAAGGCGGTGCTCGCCGGCAAGGCCGAGGCGGCGATGGGCGATGTTGTACCCGGCCAAGTGGTGCAGTTCGAACGGCTGGGATACTACGCGCACGACCCAGTCTCGAATGGCCTCTTCCACCGCACGGTGGGGCTCAAGGACGAGTGGGCAAACGTGCAGAAGCGCTCCAAATAACCCCGCGACGCGCGGTGCGCACTGCGCTCCGCGTTCGACCGTGCGGTGCCACCTTGTACTCTCAGGGATGTGGCGACATTGAGCGAACGAGTCGAACAACGCGATCGCGCCCAGTTCGTCGGCCGCGCCGCCGAACTTGAATTCTTCGATGCGGTCCTCGCTGGCCACTCGAACGTCAGTGTCGTGTACCTCAGTGGGCCCGGCGGCATCGGTAAGAGCGCCTTGCTACGCGAGGTGACACGCCGGGCGCGCGAGCTCGGATACTCGGTGGCGTGGCTCGAAGGTCGCGATCTGCCACCGTTTCCGGAGGTCGTCTCCGCCGCCCTCAGCGATGTCGTCGACGCAGAGCGGCCGCTGATCGTCATCGACACGTTCGAACTCGTCAGCTCGCTGGAGGGATACCTGCGCGACGTCGTGGTGCCAGGCCTACCCGAGCGAGCGCTCGTCATCCTCTCGTCTCGTGTGCGCCCCTCGCGCAGTTGGTTCGACGGCGGATGGGATACCGTCGTCAGCGCCCGTCAGCTCGACGGTCTCAGTACCGCAGAGATGCGGCAACTGGCGACCAATCTCGGTGTCAACGAGTCCTCCATCGACGAGCTCGTGCATCGAAGCGACGGGTCGCCCCTTGCAGTCGCAGTTGCTGCCGCCACCGGAACGACGGGTTCGCTGGCCGATGTCGCCGGTCGGTTGTTGGGCGACGAAGTCGACACCGACCGCTTTCGTACTCTCAGCGTGGCCGCGCTCGCTCGCGTCACGACCCCCGGATTGCTGGCCGCTGTTCTCACCGACCAGGACACCGACGAAAGCTACAAATGGCTGGCCGACCGTTCATTCTGCGAACCATTGGCCGATGGTGTCGCGCTGCATTCGTTGGTGGCGAAGGCAGTTCTGGACAGCCTGCGTCGACAGGATCCGGCCGGCGAAGCAGATCTGCGCCGACGAATCGCCGATGCGTTGTATCGACGGGCGGTCGACGGCCAGTTCTCGCTGTCGTCAGACCTGCAACACCTCGTTATTGATCCCACTGTTCGGTGGGGTTACTCGCTCGACATCGGCAGCCGCTACAACATCGACGCTGTGACCGACCGCGACATTTCCAGTATCGGCGCAGTGCTGCACTCGGTCGGAATGGACGAGTGGTGGGCAATCACCAAGGCGTTCTTCGAGCAGCACCCAGAGTGTTGCGGCGTGGCGCGCGACAGCGACGGGAAGGTGGGCGGCTACTTCGTCGCCATTACTCCCTCGCACGCGCCCGCTGCTGCCGAGACCGACATCTTGCTCGGCCCATGGCTGCGCCACGCCCGCGAGGTGTTGCGCACTGACTCGGCCGTGCTGTGGCGAGAAGCTGTCGACCTGACCGGAGAGCTTGGGGAGATCACGGCGCTGCTCGGCGCGGGCGGCCTGGTTGGCTCCGGCATCAGCAACCCGCGGTATGGCTACCTTCCGATTTCGCCAGCGGTTCCAGCGGCCCTGCGCTTCAGCGAAGCGCTCGGCGCCACTCACGTGCCCGAGCTGGATGTCGTCGCTTACGGAATGAACCTGGAGTGCCACGTGGTCGACTTTGGACCGCGCGGAATTCTTGGTGCTCAGCGCGATTGGGTCTACCGCGAGACCGGGGCTGCCCCGCCCGTCGACGCGCCTGCTACCGAGCCGACCGACCTGCTGCGACTGCTACGCGACCCGGCAGCGATGGCCGAGGGCCCCAGCTGGTTGGGTGACCGACCGTCGGAACGGATGGCGACAGCGCGTGCCCTCATCGCCCAAGCCATGAACGTGTTTGGCCCCTCGCGCTCCGACGTCCTCGCCCGCGAGATCATCGAACTCGCCTATCTCACCGAAGCTGAGCCCCACGAGGCGATCGCTCGTCGACTCAACCTCAGTCGGTCCGCGTACTTCCGACGCCTGCAGGCCGCCACCGCCCGTATCGCAGACGAGCTTTCACACTTACAGCCCGATCGTTACATCCAAGGTCACCCAGGGTGACCATCTCTGGGACTACATCGGTACTGACGAGACCCGCCACGGCTGATCTGATCGGATGCTGACGAACGAGACGCAGGGAGGCAATGAATCATGGGCAGATGGGAACGGACAATCGATGTTGCAAACCACCCGAGCATTCATGGCGCCGGGTCGTCCTCGAACAACGGGCTCGTCGTTGTGCTCTCACTCGTGTTGTTCGGTGCCCTGGTGTTGCTCGCCGTCCAGATCAACCCGTTTCGGCCGCGCAGCGCATCGAGTCGCAAACAGTCTGGCCGCCAACCTGCCAGCGACTGACGTCAGTGGTGCGGGCCAAGACCCCGGTTCCGCAGAACTCGCCGCTCCAGACGACTGAACACGAGAGTGTCCACCAGGATGCCAATCACCAGGATGACGACCATCGTCGCGATCACACCCTCGGCGTCCGAGAAATCCCGTGCGAACTGCAGCCGCGTACCGATGGTCTGCGTGCCGGGGATGATGACCAACAGCTCGCCGGCCATCAGGCTGCGCCAGGCAAATGCCCAGCCCTGCTTCAAGCCCGACACCACGGACGGCATTGCGGCTGGGATCACGAAGTCGCGGTAGAGGCCCACAGATTTCGCGCCCATGCTGCGGCCGACACGGCGCAGCAGCGGCGGCACGCTATCGATGCCACCGATCACGCCATTGGCAATCGATGGGGCCGCACCAAGCACCACCACGAATGTGATGGCACTCTCGGTGAGCCCAAAGAGCAGGATCGCCAGTGGGAACCAGGCAATGGAAGGCATCGTCTGTAGGCCGGTGATGAGCGAACCGATTGCGGTTCGCGCGCTCTTGGATGCCGAGACAACGACGCCGATGACACCGCCGATCACGATGGCGACGAGGAAGCCGAACACGGCGTTCTGCATGGTCGCGAACACCGCGCTCCACATCTTCTGCGTACCGAGGTCATCCAGCAGTCGCTCCCACACCATCAGCGGTGAGGGCAATACATAGATCTTCCACCACTCACGCCACACTGCGAACTGCCAGATGCCCAACACGAGTCCGATAGCGGCAAGTTTGGGCCAGGCCGCAAGCCAGAACCGAAGTGCGAGCGACGGACGAGCATCTTCGACGACCTCAAGATTGTCAAGACCCGACAGTTCGTCATCGATTGTTTGTTCAGCGTGCATGACGCCGGACCTCCTCACGAAGGCGCGTAGTGACGGCGGCTGCGATCGCCGAAACACCGGGCGACTCAATGCGCCGCGGGCGCTCCACCGGTACCTCGAACTCTTCGACGACCCGACCCGGCCGGCTGGAGAGCAACACAATTCGATCGCCCAGACGGCTTGCCTCGCGCACGTTGTGGGTCACAAACAGCACCGTCAACCCACGCTCTTGGACCACACGCTCGAGCTCGTCGTGCAGCACGTCGCGAGTGATGGCGTCGAGCGCTCCGAACGGCTCGTCCATCAGCAGAACGTCAGCCCGTTGCGCCAACGCTCGGGCCAGTGCAACACGTTGGCGCATGCCACCGCTGAGCTCGTGAGGACGCTTGTCAGCAAAGTCGGTGAGGTGCACCATGCGCACGAACTCCAGCGCCTGTTCACGTCGCTCGCGTCGAGGTACGCTGCCCAGCTTCAACGCCAGTTCCACGTTCTGCACGGCGGTACGCCACGGCAGCAACGCCGACTCTTGGAACATCAGCGCGGTGCGACCTTCAACACTGACCGTGCCGGCGGTCGGGTGGTCCAGACCAGCCATCAACGACAGCAGCGTGGTCTTCCCGCAACCCGATGCGCCGACCAGGCAGACGAACTCACCGCGCTTCACGGTCAGGCTGACGCCATCGAGCGCGACGACGCTGTGTTTGCCGACGCCGTGGCGCTTGGAGACGCCGTCCAGTGTCAGCACGGTGTTGTTCGGCACGCGAACGCGATTTGGCCTCGGCGCCACAAGGTTGTCTGCAATCAGGCTCATCGATCGCTCACTGTCTTCCCGCCGCGGGTGGTCAGAACTTCGTTGAGTAGCGTCAGGTCGTAGATGCCCTCGAGGTCAACGGGCTCGAGCAGCCCGACCGAAATCGCGTCCTCCGCCGACTTCTGCAGCGACGCTGCGATCGGGTCGAGCGTGAAGGTGAGATTCGAGAAGCTGGTCGCAATCGTTTCTGTGCTCGGGGCCGAGCCGGTGATCTCGGTGATCTGAGCCACCACAGCGGCTTGGGCCTTGGCGGGGTCCGCCTCGATCGCATCGATTGCGTCGGCCAGGCCGACCAGGACGGCCTTCACAAGATCCGGGTGATCATCGAGGAAGTCAGTACGCACGATCAGATGAGTGGTGATGTACTCGCCACCGGTGTCGGACCACAACTCACGTTCGTCGACCAAAACTGTGCCGCCGCCTTCCTCAACGAGGCGTGTCGCCCAGGGCTCGGGCACCCAGGCGCCATCGATGGTCCCGCCGATGAACGATTCGAGCGTGGTCGAGTTGCCCTGCGGCAAGATTGCGACATCGCCGCCACCCTCGGGCGTGGTCTCCAAGCCGTTGTCCTTCAGCCATGCCCGCAAGGCAACGTCTTGCGTGTTGCCCAGCGACGGAGTTGCAAGCGTGGCGCCCGCCAACTGATCGACCGAAGTGATCTCAGGCTTGACGACCAGGTAGGCGCCACCTGAGGTGCTGCCCGAGATGATGCGCACGGCGTCACCAGCCGACTTGGCGAATGCGTTGATGGCCGGGTTCGGCCCAATGAACGTGATGTCCAGCGACTCGGCCAGTAGCGCCTCGACCGCCTCCGTGCCAGCGTTGAACGTGTTCGTCTTCAGCTCGACGCCGTCGCCCAGCGCCGTCGCGAACGTTCCCTCCGCCACCCCGACCAGGGCCGGTGCGTGAGTGACATTCGGGAAGTAGCCGAGGCGGACCGTGCCGTCCAGCGCCGCTACACCGCCGTCCGTGCTGGCCACCGCTGTGGTGTCGCTGCTGACCGAATCGTCGTCGCCACATCCCGCAACCAGGACCGATGCAGCAAGCAGGGCTGAGGCGACGCGACGTCGGCGGGTCCGGGCGGTAGCTATTGTTGACATACTTGATCATCTTTATCGACCAATGCGGGGCTTTGCAACTGATCTAGTGGGAAAGATCGCCCCAACTCATCGGCGACACCACGTCCCAGGCGCCGTCATCATCGAGGAGCGCACGTACGTCAGCCGGCAAGACGCCCGCAACGACGTCGGCAACGGTCACCACATCCAGCACTCGTCGCAGCGATGCACGCACCGCCACCCACACCTCACGCATCGCGGCACTTGTGCCGGCGAAGTTCACGTCGGTCGGCCGATCGCCACGAACGGCCGCAAGCGGACCCTCGACGATTCGGATGATGTCGCCCAGTTTCACCGTTGCCGGGTCGACCGCCAGCCAATAGCCGCCGTCAGTCCCGCGCCGTGAGTCGACCACACCGGCACCACGCAACTCGGACAGGATGTTCTCGCAGAACTTCATCGGGATCTGCTGAGCCTGAGCGATGGCCTCGCCTTTCATCGGCGCAGCCTTCTGGTCGGGCTGCCACCTAGCGCCCAACTCGACTACCGCCCGGATCGCATAGTCCGCCTTCGCCGAAACCCGCATGCCCCAACCGTACGCCGCCCACACCACCTACGAACTCGCGAGGGAGCTGCCAAGGTAGTTCGTCACCTGTTCGAGCGGCGTCTGAGCACTTGCGCCCGCTCTGCTAGCGGAAGTGCTCGAACGATGCGGTGTTGGCGAGCCTTTCAGGCGGGGACGGCGAGGCGGGCCATGGACTTGACCACTACGTCGTCGAGGGTGACCGTGCCGCCTTCGATGGCGGCGGTGAGGTCGGCGCGCATGTCGGCTTCCCAGAACTTGCCAATGTGGACTGCCGTGGCAGCGACTGCGTCGACGTTCGGGTCGGCGACCATCTGGCGGGCGATCTGATTCGCCATGCGGACAAGCGCGCCGAGGCGGTGCTCGGGATGGTCGATCTCGACTGTCGCAGCCGAATGGCCAGGTGACACCTGCACCGCCGTGACCTTGTACTCCGGGCAGTTGGTGGCCCAGTCGCTGTGCTCGGTGGTGATCACGTTGGCGCCACTGACCGGGTAGTGGAACGTGGTGAACACCACACCCTGCGCCATGCGATCCGACACCATCGCGCGCAAGGTGGTGGACCCGACGCGGCTGGCCAGGGTGACCTCGTCGCCCTCGCGAATGCCGCGCTCCTCTGCATCGTGCGGATGGATTTCGAGTAGATCTTCCTGGTGCCACTGCACGTTGTGCGTACGGCGGGTCTGCGCGCCCACGTTGTACTGGCTGAGGATGCGGCCGGTGGTGAGCAGCAGCGGGAAGCGGCGAGTGCTCTTCTCGTCGGTGGGCACGTACGGCGTGGGTGTGAAGCGGCCGAGACCACGCACGAACGTGCCCTCGTGCATGATCGGCGTGCCCAACGGGTGCTCCTCGTTGCACGGCCACTGCACGCTGCCAACTGCGTCGAGCTTGGCGAACGAAACGCCAGCGAACGTCGGGGTGAGCGCCGCGATCTCGTCCATGATCTGCGCCGCATTGTCGTAGTGCATCGGCGCGCCGAGCGCTGCGGCCAACTCGGCGACCACCTGCCACTCCTGCTTGCCGTTGCGCGGCCGCATCGCCGGGCGAACACGGTTGATGCGGCGCTCGGCATTCGTGAAGGTGCCGTCCTTCTCCAGGAACGAGGTGCCTGGCAAGAAGACATGCGCGACCTTGGCGGTCTCGTTGATGAACAGGTCTTGCACGATGACCAGTTCCAACGACTTGAGAGCATGCATCACATGCACCGTGTTGGGGTCGCTCTGCGCGATGTCTTCGCCTTGCACGAACAGACCCTTGAAGTTGCCGTCGATGGCCGCGTCGAACATGTTGGGAATGCGCAGTCCCGGCTCCGCCTGCAGCGGACGGCCCCAGAACGCTTCAAACGTCTCGCGTGTGGTGGTATCGCTGACGTGGCGGTAGCCGGAGAACTCGTGCGGGAACGAGCCCATGTCGCACGAGCCCTGCACGTTGTTCTGTCCGCGCAACGGGTTCACGCCCACGCCATCGCGGCCGAGGTTGCCGGTGGCCAGCGCAAGGTTGGCCATGCCCATCACCATCGTGCTGCCCTGGCTGTGCTCGGTCACGCCAAGGCCGTAGTAGATGGCGCCGTTGCCGGCGGTCGCGTACAGGCGGGCGGCCGCACGTACTTCGGCAGCCGGCACGCCGGTGAACTGCTCCAACGCCTCCGGGCTGTTCTCCGGCTGCGACACAAACGCAGCCCACTGCGAAAACTCGATGGGATCGCAACGCTCTTGCACGAACCGGTGATCGACCAGATCCTCGGTGACGATCACGTGCGCGATCGCGTTGACGACAGCGACGTTGGTACCCGGGCGCAGCTGCAAGAAGTTGGTGGCCTCGACGTGCGGGGTGCGCACCAGATCGATGCGCCGCGGGTCGACCACGATCAACTGCGCACCCTCGCGCAGGCGCTTCTTCATCCGTGAGGCGAACACGGGGTGGGCGTCGGTGGGGTTCGCACCGATCAGCAGGATGACATCGGCGAGCTCGACCGACTTGAAGTCCTGCGTACCCGCCGAGGTACCGAACGCCTGGGACAAACCAAAGCCGGTCGGCGAGTGACACACACGCGCACACGTGTCGACGTTGTTGTTGCCAAAGGCCGTGCGCACCATCTTTTGCACGACGAACACTTCTTCGTTGGTGCAGCGCGACGACGTGATGCCGCCGATGGAACCCTGCCCGTGACGGGCTTGGATGTCCTTCAGCTTCGTGGCCGCGTACGCAATCGCTTCGTCCCACGACACTGTTGTCCACGGGTCGGTGATCTTCTCGCGGATCATCGGCTCGAGCACACGGTCGGGATGACTGGCGTAGCCCCACGCGAAACGGCCCTTCACGCACGAGTGGCCCTCGTTCGCGCCGCCGTCCTTGTACGGCGTCATGCGCACGACGGTCTCGCCTTGCATCTCGGCCTTGAACGTGCAGCCGACGCCGCAATAGGCGCAGGTGGTGAGCACGGTGCGCCGCGGCTGGCCCATCTCGATGACGGTGTTCTCGGTGAGCGTGGCGGTGGGGCACGCCTGCACGCACGCGCCGCACGACACGCACTCGCTGTCGAAGAAGCTGCCGTTGAATCCGGCGGCCACGCGTGACCCGAAGCCACGACCTTCGATGGTGAGCGCGAACGTGCCCTGCACCTGCTCGCACGCGCGAACGCAGCGCGAACACACGATGCACTTCGACGAATCGAACGTGAAGTACGGGTTGGAGGTGTCCTTCTCCATGCCCAGATGGTTGTCGCCTGCGTACCCGTAACGAACGTCGCGCAGGCCGACAGCACCGGCCATGTCCTGCAGCTCGCAGTCGCCATTGGCGGCGCAGGTAAGACAGTCCAGCGGATGGTCGCTGATGTACAGCTCCATGACGCCTCGACGAAGGCGTTCGAGCTTCGGGGTCTGTGTGGTGACCTGCATGCCCGGCGCGACCGGCGTGGTGCACGAGGCCGGCGTGCCCTTGCGGCCGTCGATCTCGACGATGCACAGGCGGCAGGAACCGAACGGATCGAGTGAATCAGTGGCGCACAGCTTCGGCACGTCAACTCCACAGATGGCGGCAGCACGCATGACCGACGTGCCTTCCTCGACCATCACTTCGCGACCATCGATGGTCAACGCCACGGTCGGCAGGCCACCCTCTCGCGAACGATTTGCCGGAGGGGTCCCCATGTCGTGTTCATGAAGA
>JANOYI010000285.1:0-2181 GCA_031428795.1 Ilumatobacteraceae bacterium
CTGCACTGACTTTAAAAAGACCAGCTCAGCGGTGTTATTCAGTTCCATCAGTGTTGCCCTGTGATGCCCTTTTCTGATCCGTTGTGGCACGGATATGGCACGCCGGAGGGCTCCGAAAGTCCCTCGGGTGCGCTGCGCAGATATTACGTGTGTTGGAGTGTTTGTCAGTTGAATCGATCGAGCAGCCAACCGGCTGAGGTCGGGATGCTCTGCGATCCGTGCGAGCGTCGAGCGCTCCTTCGTCGTCAGCAAGGCGCCGGCTCGATCTGCCGGGCCGAGGAGGCGCGCGAGTGCGTCCACGTCGCGCAGGTGCTTAGCGCGCTCAGCTGAAGACATCGACACGATCTCGGTGACGGCACTGGCCTTGCCCAACAACGCGCCGACCAGCGTTGGTCGGCGCACGATGGCGGCGGTGTTGTCGTCGAGTTCCACTCGCACGAGCGAGACACGGCCGAAGGCTTGTGAGGTGCCGGGCGCTTCGATGGTGCGCCCGCTGCCCAGTGCGAGCTGCGCCCTTGCGCCCATGTGGTCGGGGGCGAGAACGTCGATGGTTGCCCCGCCGCGTCGGTAGCGATGCGCGACGCCCTCCGGGCTCGGAAGGTCCTGCGAGAAGCGGGCTCGAGCGAGGACGTTGTGCGTGTGTCCCAGCGCTGCCGGCTCGACGCGGAGGTCGACGACGAGATCGATGTCGTTGGTGGGGCGAACGTCGGTCGATTCGCGCTCCACCTCGTGGAGGAACACCATCTGGCCACCGATCAGCAGCCAGTGGCGGCCGAGCTGTGGCGCGATCTCGATGAATGCGCGCCAGGACTCTGCCTGACCGCCGATCAGCGGTGGTAGGCGAACGACGTCGGGTTCATCCATTGCGGTGAGCCAAGTGTTCGGCGGAGATCCAGTGCCGTGGATCACCTGACTCGAGGAGGTCGAGGGCCACTGCCGCTTGCGGCGCGAGAGCACCCTTCGGGAGAAGCCCCCAAGCTTCATCGTCGACCACTCGAAGCGCAATGCGGCCCGCCGCATCAGGGACATAGGCGACACGTTCATCGAGGTCGGCGAACGACTTCGCTGACACGTACATGTCGAGGTTGTCAGCGGGCGCCAACTGTTCGCCGAGTTCGATCGCTGCGCGTACGCCACCGAGCATCGCGCCCACCATCTCTGGCAGCGCAGCGACGTCAGCCCGGCTCATCTCGCAGCGCACAACGTTCGCGCGGCGTTGATACCTGCCCGGATGGCGGAGATCGATCGACCCACCGAGGATCTCGTGCCACGCCCTCACCGGGCCCAGCGGCCGCCCCCGCACCCCGGGCGAGTGCCGACGCGCCGCGACCGCGTCCTTGGGCACCACCCACACGTTTCCGAAGCGTTGTCCGGGCAGTTGGCCGCCCACGACGAGCTGGCGAACGCGCTCGACCGACACTCCAAGGAGGTCGGCCGCGTCGGCCAGGGGCAGTAGCTCGGACATAGGTATAAATATATTGGATTTCTCCAAGATATACAAGTCCTCCGTCTTCATGAGCGGCGGGATGTTGATGTCGTTGGTCGGGTGTAGGTCACGAAATTGCGACTTGGCAATCATGCATCGCTGTGGGATCGCGTCACCGTCGAGATGTGGGGAACGCCATCAGATTGTGCTGCGCCTGGCGTGTTTCTTCCTCTGTAGGGGGTGTGGACGTCACGCATATTCCCCGTTTCGGGTGTGGGGTTCCCGTATGTACGTAGCGAGCTGTGTCGTGATCGGCTCGCGGGAGGCCTGTCACCGGTGAGTCGCACGATTGAGCCCGCTGTGAGCAGATTGGCCGCGCCGCCGGACTTCCTTACCTTGGATGAGGCTGCGGCGGTGTTGCGTGTCGGGCGGAGCACGGCGTATCGGGAGGCGAACGCCTTCGAACGGTCGGGCGGACGCACCGGCATTCCGGTGATCCGCTACGGAAAGCAGTTCCGGGTGCCTCGATACCGGCTCGAGGACCAGCTCGGTGGCCCTGTCACTTGGCCGCCGCCTGAACCGATCGCGGTCGAGCCTAGGGTCGCGAAGCAGTCCACGACGCGATCGTCTCGCTCGACCAAGCGCGCAGTCGCGCCGCGTCCGACCGCCCAGTTGTCGCTGGCGATCGAGTCCTGAGGCGATCGCGATGACCGCTCCCGAAAGTACCGCACTGATGATTGACAGACAGGTGCCCG
>JANOYI010000286.1:0-2171 GCA_031428795.1 Ilumatobacteraceae bacterium
AATCTCAACATCTCAGCTGGTCGCGTGCAGGCCAATCTCGTGATGGTGCCGGTTGGTGCAGACGGTGCAATCCACATTTACAACTCTGCCGGCAGCACCAACTTCATCGTCGATGTGATGGCTTACCTGCAGACAGGCGCCCCCGTCGATACGCGCGCTGGTCGCGTCATCCCGTTGACGTCGCCGTACCGCGCGCTCGACACCCGTCAGGCAGCGTGGGGCGGCGTGCCACTGGGGCCGTCGCAGGCGGAGGATTGGAGCTTTGCGGCATTTGCCGGCAGCGTCAACATCGCCGGGCACGGGGTGGGCCCTCAGTCGGCGCTCCTTGGCAACCTCACCAACGCAGGAGTCACGCGACAGTTTCCCGGTGTGAGCGTTGAACCAGGTTTCCTCACTGTCTTCCCGGCCGATGCAGCGGCCGTGCCGAACATCTCGAATCTCAACACCTACGAGTCGGTTGCGGTTCCGAACATGGCGCTCATCAAGTACAGCACAGCGAATCAGACTGTCCGCGTGTTCAACGCTGCGGGGTACGCGCACTACATCCTTGATGTCAGCGCCGTCGTGCTCGCCGAGTGAACCGTTGCCGAAAGCGGTGGCGGGCATCCGAGGCGTTCAGCTCCACATCGCCTAGACTGTCCAGCGCTTCGGGCTGATTCGAGACTGCCAGTTGGCACCGGCCCGGTTGCAACCACGTTGCGGCACATCTGCCGCTCCTCCCTGGGAGTAACCACCATGTCATCACTCGCCGAGCGTCGCGATTTCCGCGTCGCCGATCTCTCGCTTGCCCCGTTCGGTCGCAAGGAAATCCATCTTGCAGAGCACGAAATGCCCGGTCTGCGCGCACTGCGCAAGGAATTCGGGCCGCTGAAGCCGTTGAAGGGCGCCCGTATCTCGGGCAGCCTGCACATGACTATTCAGACCGCCGTGCTCATCGAGACGCTGGTCGAGCTTGGCGCCGAAGTCCGCTGGGCCAGCTGCAACATCTTCTCCACGCAGGACCATGCTGCCGCGGCCGTCGCTGTCGGCCCCCACGGCACGCCGGAAGACCCGCAGGGCGTACCAGTCTTCGCCTGGAAGGGCGAGACGCTGGAGGAGTACTGGTGGTGCACCGATCAGATGATGGCGTGGCCCGACACTGCCGCCGGCGAATCCACCGCTGCCAACATGATCCTCGACGATGGTGGCGACGCCACGTTGCTGCTGCACAAGGGCGTCGAGTTCGAAAAGAGTGGCGAGGTCCCGGACCCCACCACTGCCTCGAACGCGGAGTTTGCGATCGTGCTCGGCCTGCTGCAGCGCGGCCTGAAGACCGATCCCACCAAGTGGACCCGCATGGCCGCCGAGATCAAGGGCGTCACCGAGGAGACCACGACCGGCGTGATGCGCCTCTACAAGATGCACGAGCGTGGCGAGTTGCTGTACCCCGCCATCAACGTGAACGACTCGGTCACCAAGAGCAAGTTCGACAACCTGTACGGCTGCCGTCACTCGTTGATCGACGCCATCTGCCGTGCCACCGACGTCATGATCGCCGGCAAGGTCGCGGTCGTCTTGGGCTACGGCGACGTTGGCAAGGGCTGCGCTCAGGCGCTCACCGGCCAGGGTGCGCGAGTCATCGTCACCGAGGTCGACCCGATCAACGCACTGCAGGCTGCGATGGAGGGCTACCAGGTCACGGTCATGGAAGACATCGTCGGGATTGCCGACATCTTCGTGTCCGCCACCGGCAACGACCACATCATCACCGTCGAGCACATGCACCAGATGAAGCACAACGCAATCGTGTGCAACATCGGGCACTTCGACAGTGAGATCGACATGGCCGGCTTGGCCCGCAGTGGCGCCACCCGCGACGAGCTGAAGCCGGGCACCGACCTGTGGACCTTCGACGACGGCCACAGCATCATCGTTCTGGCCGAGGGTCGCCTCGTGAACCTGGGCTGCGCCACAGGCCACCCCAGCTTCGTGATGAGCTGCTCGTTCAGCAACCAGGTGATTGCGCAGATGGAGTTGTTCAACCACCCCGAGCGGTACCCGTTGGGCGTGTACGTGCTGCCCAAGCGTCTCGACGAGAAGGTCGCTGCGCTGCACCTCGACGCTCTGGGCGTCAAGCTGACCAAGCTCACCGACGAGCAGGCCGAATACTTGGGCGTCGACCCCAGCGGCCC
>JANOYI010000287.1:0-8112 GCA_031428795.1 Ilumatobacteraceae bacterium
CAAGAACGCCGCGCCTCCCGACACGCGGCTGACCGACCCGTCGAAGCCCGTGACATCGCCGGGCACCGAACCCATGTGGTCGGACAGGCCGGCCGACCAATACGGGTCGTCAGGGTCACTGCCCGCCACGCTGTCGACCACCACGATCGCGACCGCGGCACGCTTCTCGGCACCCTGCGGCACGGGCAGCAGCTCGTGCGCCGCCAGGTTGCGGGCGAGCCGGTCGCGCAGGGCTTCATCGTGGGGGATCACCCGGTCACCCTAGGCAGCGGCGCGGCGGTGCACGCAGGCGAAGGTCACGGCAGACTGCAGCCATGGATCTGACGGTCGCAGTCGCCCCGCTGTACTTCGGCACGATGGCTCTGGAACAGCGGGCGCTGAAGAAGCGCGCCGAGCTGGAAGGCCCCAGCGCGGCCGACTATCTGAAGCCCGACACCATCACCAGCCTCGGTATGGGCGTGCTGAGTATCACCACTCCGCTGACGGTTGCCCTGGCCAGCTATGCAGTTCCCTTCCGCACGGAAAAGGGTCGCGGCCGAAGCGGGCGCGGTCGCAGCGGGCGAATCGGCCAAGCCGTGGTCATCGTTGCCATCACGGCTGCAGCAGCCACGACCGTTGCGGACGCCGTCTCGAACCGGGCAGACATCGCAACCGAAGCCGGCCGACGCGTGAAAGCCCGTGCGCGCAAGGTTGCCGCAGTCAGCAGCGTTGCGGCACTGGCTGCTGGTGGCGTCGCCCTCACTGCCACGACTTCTTCGCTCACCAGCGTGAAGCGGATGTGGCGTAAGGGCAGCACGCGCGACCTGGGCACCGGCGTGCTGCCGTGGGCAATTGGCATGGTGTGGTGGGACCTGGCCTACTACTGGAACCATCGCGTGATGCACGAGGTGCGCGGCATGTGGGCCATTCACGTGCCGCATCACAGCAGCGAGCACTACAACCTGTCGACGGCGCTGCGGCAACCGGTGGCGGGCGCTTTCGGCGTGTGGATGCCGTACGGCTTGGCAGCGCGTGCCGGCGTGCGCCCGTCCATCATCGAAACGTCGCGGGCGCTCAACCTGATCTACCAGTACTGGATCCACACCGACACCATTCGCACGCTCGGCTCGGCCGAAGCCGTATTGAACACCCCGTCGCATCACCGGGTGCATCACGGCCGCAACAAGCGCTACATCGACCGCAATCACGCTGGCATTCTGATGATCTGGGATCGCATGTTTGGCACCTTCCAACGTGAAGTACCCGACGAGCCGGTGGTCTACGGACTGACCAAGAACGTCGAGTCGTACAACCTCTGGCGCGTCAGCACGCACGAGTACCGGGACATGTTCCGCGACGTCGCACGCAGCACGAATTGGCGCGACCGCCTGGGCTTCGTCTTGCGCACTCCAGGCTGGGCCTACGCCCGCCGCGCCGAGTTGGACGCCGCCGAGTACGAAGGCGTGGTTCTTGTCTAGCGGTGTCGGCTAGAGCTAGCTGGCGGCGGCCACAGCTGCAGCGTCGGCAACGGCGGCCGCACGCTGAGCGCGAGTCACGCGACCGAGGAACTCGAGCAGCACACGGTTGAACGTGGATGCGTGCTCGACCATGAACCCGTGCGCAGCACCTGAGATGACGACCAGCTCGGCGTTTGGCATGCGGTCGGCGATCTCTTCGCTATCACCGCGGGGCGTGAGGATGTCTTGGTTGCCGACCAGCACCAGGGTCGGTGCGGTGACCAGCGCAAGCTGATCGGAGATGGAGTCGTCGACGTCGAGGATGGCCCTCACCTGCGCGACGAATGCATGCGACGTGCGACCCATCGCCAGCGGCCCCAGCCAACCAAAGGCGGGCAACAGTCGTCGGAACGAACGCGGGCCAATGACCCAACGCGCAGCCTCGCGCGTCATCGCACCAACACCCTGTTCGGTTGCAGCGGTGGCCCAACCGTGGAGCAGTTCTCGCCGCCACGGGTGGTTGCGGCACGCGGTGCACGCGAGCGTCAGCGACATCACGCGCTCGGGGTACTTGAGGCCGATGATCTGCGTGATCGCGCCACCCATCGAGGCGCCCACGATGTGCGCCTTCTCCACGCCGGCGTCGTCGAGCACGGCAATTGCGTCGGCAGCCATCTGCTCGAGCGAGTATGTACCGAACGGCTTGTCACTGCGGCCGGCACCCCGGTTGTCCAACGCGATGACCCGGTACTGCAGGGCCATCGGAAAGCGCTGCATGTCCCAGCCGTGCTTGTCGGCGCCGAGGCCTTGAATCATGAGTACAGGTGTCGCGCCTGAGCGACCAAGTACTTCGTAGTGCAGGCGAATGCCGTCGGTAGCGCGTGCGTAGGGCATGGGTCAGCCTTCCGCTAGCCAGTCAATGGGGCCAACGCCGGTGTGGACGCCGCCGAAACCGTCGAGCATTCGCTGCAGGTGGTGCTGCACCTGATCGGCCAACTCAACTTCCGCCAGCGGACCGCGACGCTTGCGACGCGCCCGGACGGCCGGGCCAACCTCGACGCGTGCGGCGCGACCGATCGTGCTGCTCATGGTGGCCACCGGATAGATGGAAACACCGGCGACGACGGCGGGGCCGATGAGCTCGTGGGGAACCTTGCCAGCGTGACGCGGGTGCGACGTGCCCTCGGCTGCGACCAACACGATTTCGTTGTGCGAGAGCGCACTCAACACGTCGGCTGGATTGGCGAGCAACCCGCCGATACGGCGCATGAATGGACCAACAGGGGCAATATCGGGGCGGCCAACGAAACGCACGGGACGCTCGGTCTCCTCGCTCAGCGCCATGGCCGCGTACACCGCGCTGAGCGAGTAGCGACGTGAGTTGCACACCAGCAGCGCACCGGCATGCACGGGCAGGTGGTGAACACCGCCAACGGTGATGGACCAGCGCAATTTGGCAAACGGAGCAAGTGCACCGATCAAGTGCGGGTCGCGGCCGTAGTCGTCGACGGAGTGCGTTGGCCACACGGCTTTCATCGGCTCGACCAAAGCGTTGCCAGCGCGAGTGGCAACCTTCACGGGAAACTCGATGAGCTGTGCCATCAGGCCACGGCCTCCTGAATACTTCCGATGCGTACGACGCTCTCCCACGCATAGAGGTGGTCGATGACCTCGGGCGTGCTGAGGGAGGGGCTGAAGCCGAGCACCTCGAGTGCCTTGGCGCCGTCCGCCAAGCGACCGCGATGCATCAGCTCGACGACGTGGTCGGGGATCGGTGCGCCCAGGATGTGGCTGAGTTTTGAGGCCACGAGCCATTCGGGTCCGAGCATCGGCAGCGGCACCCGCTTGCCCCGCATGATTGCCTGCAGCGCGGTGATGGCACCGGGCGCGACGATGTTGACCGGCTCGTCCAACCGAAGGGCGGCGGCAAGCACGAATGCTCGCGCTGCGTCGCCGTCTTCGATGACTGCGAACGGTGAGTCGGCGAAGAGGCTGAAGGGAACCACTGGCTGGCGCAGCAGGCGGCCAAGCGGACTCGGGACATGCTTGCCCAGCACAGGCGCCAGACGCAGCTTTCCGACTGCTATACCGACTCGCTTGCCAACCTCGCGGGCCTGCCGCTCAACGTTGGCCAACATCAGGCCGTACTCGCTCGTGGGGTGCATGGGTGCCGACTCGATGGGCCTGGTGGCCGAGTTGCGCTCACGGCCGTAGACCTCGATGCCGCTGCGCACGACCATGCCCTCCAGCGCCGGACACTCGGCCGCTGCGCCGATGATGGCGGTGGCCGCATCGGCGGTGAACTGGCGGGCGTGGGCCAGGCCGGCGCGCGCGTCGGGCTCCCACACACTGAGGTTGATCACCACATGCGGGTTGAACTTGGTGACCACGTCGACGATGCGCTCGCGCTGCGAGGGCTGCAACAGGTGGAACTCAGCCTTGCGGAGACGACGACGCGGAGGGTCGACGTCGATGCCGACCAGGGCGCCTACCCACGGTTCTGCCTCAAGTTTTGCGGCCACGAGCGAGCCGAGTTCGCCGCCCATGCCGCTGACTAGAACTCGCTGTCCGCGCACACCATCAGACTAGCTGTTCACGCACCGTTCACATTGATTGCAAAGCGCACATAGACCTGTGCACTCAGCTCCACGCGGCCGCCGTTGGGGGTAGCGGCGGCAAGTGCACTGCCGCGAACGGTGACTGAAGACATTCGGGATTGTCGCGCTGGAGGCGACGGTGCGCCCGTCAGCCGAAGCCGCGGTTGTCCTGCTTCAACGCGGTGTCAACGGACAATGCCGCGGCCACCACCAGGGTATTGAGCGGCTGCGGAATCTGTCCGTGAATCTGCACCACATAGTTGTCGGCGGTGGTGAACAAGGTCTTCGCGATGCCCTCGAACGTCTTGGTGATGCGGGCCACTTCCTGCCCGGTGTGGTCTTCAATTCGGAAGTTCCACGCACGCCAGTTCTCGGCCACGATGGCGCCGTAGGTGTGGCCGCCGGCCTGCAGCGAGAAATGGATCTTGCCGAAGACGTTGTCCTGCACGATGCGGCCAATTTCCTGGTCGTTGCCGTCGCTGACGATGACGGTGCTCTTCATCACCTTCGCCGGCCGGGTGAGGCGCAGCAGCACCTGGCCGTGGCCGTCGGTGATCTCCAGCTTGTGCGTCATGAACTGGTCGAGGCTGCTGATCAGCCGAATCGCCTTCTTGGCCGCGCTCTGGCCAACCTGGTTCACTGCAGCCAGTTGCTGGCCGTCCTTGTTGAACACGCTGTACTGATTGTTCAGCTCGATGATCTTGGCCTTCTGGTTCACCACCAGAATCGGCTCGGTGAAGATGGTGCCGGTGCCCTCAAACGCGGCACCTGTGATTCCCGCGCCGCGGTGACTCTGCTGGCTGTACATCTGCTCCTGGATCTTCGCAGCGTCGCCTTCGGTACCGACAGTCATCGCCTTGTCGAACCGATCGAGCCGCGACTGCTGAAGTGCGTCGACGCCCTGCACGCCGTTGGTGGAGACATGGTCGGTCCACACAAGACCATCCCAGTAACGCATCTGATGTCGACCCATCGGGTCGGGGTGCCAGCCGGCCGGAGTGCTGCTCATCGCGCCATCGTAGGCACGTTGTGGCGAGAACTCAGTCGTTCAGAGATTCAGCTGTTGAGAGATTCAGTGGAGTTCGTGGGCCATGAGGATGACCCCACGAGCGAACGGGTCGAGCTGACGCTTGGCGATGCGCTCGGTGAGGTTGATGACCGTCGACGGATCGTCGACCATGCCGCTCCACCGGATGTAGCCGCCCATGATGCCGATGATCTTGTCGTCGACCGACTCGTTGTGCGCGATGACCTTCGTGCTGGCCTCGAGCAGACCGTGAATCTCCGTGTAGAACGCCTTCAGCCACATGCCCAGATCGTCGGTGCCGGTGAACGGGCGATGCAAAAATGGCATGCCCAGCTCGTCGTAGTTGTGCAGGTTGTGCGTGGCCGGGATGATGCTGACGACGCAGCCGAAGCCGTTCTCGCGTAACCAGATGATCTCTTCTTGGCGACGGACACGACGATGATTATCGCCGTACCCACCGGGGCGTTCGCACACCGCAAGTTTGTCTTTCATGAACCACGTGAAGTTGCGCGGCGTGATACCCAGCGCCCACTTCCCGCGCAGCCTGGGAGGCATGAGCCTTCCTCCACGTGTAGTGCCAACGAATGTCGGCTTAGGCTACTTGCTACGAGACCTGTTCGTCGGGGCCGAGCGATAACCGCTGCTGATGGCGCTCGACGCGCCTGCCTCTGCCGACCTCGGTGGCCAGTGAGTGGCCTCGTGCGACCTGCAGAACACGCTCGACGGTGGCTGCGTCGGGCGGGTGTGCGCCGCTCAGCCACTGCCGCACCGCCCGCCGGGCCAAGGCCACTGGCGCGGCCGCAAGCGCACGGGCGTCGGTGGGGTCAAGTGCAGTCGCCAATGTGTTGAGCAGTTCGTCGTCATCGCGGGCGAGGGCCGCCTGGCGGGCCAGCACCGGCGCAAGGTCACGTTGCGACAGCTGGGCCATCAACGGCAACAGTTCGTGGCGCACCCGATTGCGCAGGTGGCGCGGCTCCAGATTCGACGGGTCGTTCACGACCGGCAGCTGCAACACTGCGCACAATTCGACTGTCTCACTTCGGCGCAAGCTCAGGATTGGATGTTGGTGCCCGGGCCGCATGGCCGCAAGGCCGCTGGTGGAGGCGCCGCGGAGAAGATTGACCAGCACGGTCTCGGCCTGGTCGTCGGCGGTGTGCCCGGTCAGCACGTCCGCGGGCAACACCGCGTATCGCGCCTCTCGGGCGCGGGCTTCCAGGTTCGGTCCGTCGAGCACGTCCACTCGTTCGGCTCGAAACTTCGCGCCCAATTGGAGCGCGTTCGCACGGACGACCTCGGCTTCGGCGGACGAGCCGTCGCGCAAGCCGTGGTCCACGTGGACAGCGGTGACCTCCAGGCCCGACTCGACGGCAAGCACCAGCAGCGCGGTGGAATCGGCGCCGCCGGAGACGGCGCAGGTGACAGCCGTGCCAGCCGGTGGAAATGTGCAACGGGCCAGCAGCGTTGCCGCAGTGCCGCCGTCGGACGTCACGTCAACGACCCACCGACACGTCAACGACCCACCGACACGTCAGTCGTCGCGCTTGTGCCGCTTGCCCGGGTGTTGCGGCGCCACGACCATCTTGATGTAGCCAGCAACGAAGGCAACCAGCAAGCCGACGCTGGCGATTGTGAGGAGGGCACCGAGCCACCAGTGGAAGATCACCGCGAACATGTTGCCAGCGTAGCCACCCGGGGTGTGGCCGCGACCAATCCTCAGCCGATCTTGCCGTCGCCGTCGAAGTCTTCGCCGAAGCACTTCTCGATCTTGGAGAGCAACCCGGGCGGCATTTCGTCGGTCTTGCACTTCGCGCTGATCACCGTGCGCAGCTCGGCGTGGAAGTCGAACGCCTGCAGGCAATCGAGGCAGCCGCCAAGGTGCGACTGGATTGCCGCGCGCGTGTCGTCGGCGAGCTCATGGTCGAGGAAGGTTTCGAGTTCACGGAGGGTTTCGTTGCAGTCAGCCATCGGTCAGTTGGTGGTCGGGCTCGGGCTCTCGCACGAGCAGTCCTCGTTCAGTTGCGAAGTCCAATAACGCCTTCTGCATCGCTTTTCTTCCCCGATGCAACCGCGACATGACAGTGCCGATGGGAATGTCCAACATTTCGGCTATCTCTTTGTAGGAGAAGTCCTCAACGTCGGCCAACAACACCGGCATGCGGAACGATTCGGGCAGTGCCTCGAGTGCGTTCTTCACTTCGTCGTCGGTGAACAGGTCGAACAGAGTGTCTTCGGCGCTGCGGCTGGCGACGTCGATGCCGCTGATGCGCTTGTAGAGGTAGAGGTCTTCGACGTCGTCGAGATCCGTCTCCTGGACCCGGCGCTGCTTGGCGCGGTAGCTGTTGATGAACGTGTTGGTGAGAATGCGAAACAGCCAAGCCCGAAGATTGGTGCCCTCGGTGAAGTTGACGTACCCGCGATATGCCCGCAGATATGTCTCTTGCACCAGGTCCTCAGCGTCGGTGCGACTGCGGGTCATACGAACGGCAGCGCTGTAGAGCTGCGGTGCTTATTGCATCGCTTCCTTCGCAAACTCTTGCTGATCAGCCATTACGGGCACCATACCCCAACCCGTTCGCGCCCAAACCTTCGACCCCGATGGCCGTTGGGTTACAGCTCGGACTGGTGGTCTTCTACGAAGGCGTCGATGGAGACGACGAAGCGCTCGAGCATGTCGGCGAAGACCGGCAGTTCATCGCGGCCGTATTGCTTCATGATGAACGTCAGCAGTTCGCTACGGCGCGCGGCCACGGCCTCGTACACATCGCGGCCCTGCCGGGTGATTTCGACCTGCACGACGCGGCCATCCTCAGGGCTCGGGGTGCGTTCGGCAAGACCGGCGTTGACCAACCTCTGGACGGCGCGAGTGGCGGTAGATGGCTCGACGCGCAGTGCTTCGGCCAGTTCGGACATACGCCACGCGGGGTGCAACGCGAGTAGGTCGAGCGTGTCCATCTGGCCCTGCTCGATTGATCCTCTGTCGCTGCCGTAGAGGTAATCGCGGAGGCCGGCGGTCGCCGCTCCTCGCCTGACCTCGCGCCACGAAAGGCCGATG